>JAUYEO010000342.1 GCA_030689795.1 Desulfobacterales bacterium
GCCGAGAATTATTGCCTGTTCATGGCAGATAACCCGTCATGGAAACACATTGTCGAAGTCAAGGCGAAGGCGGTGGATGATCTGAAATGCAAAGTCTGGCTCAATACGGAGTGAGGGCACGAACTCTTTGCAGTCCGGGTCGGACTGAAAAAATTCAACATCCCCTTCAATTTTGAAATTAAGAGCATCATTCAATATTATGCCCAGTGGATCCGGGAAGGAAAGCTCAAGGTCAATTCGGACTGGAATAAGGATTTAAAGGTGAAATTTACAGTTCAGGACCCATGCCAGCTTGTGCGGAAGAGTTTCGGAGATCCCGTCGCCGAGGATTTGAGATATACTGTAAAAGCAGTTGTCGGCGAAGAGAATTTCGTCGATATGACGCCGAACAGGTCGAATAATTACTGCTGTGGAGGCGGAGGCGGTTTTCTCCAGTCGGGCTACCCTGAAGCAAGACGCGCCTATGGAAAAGTAAAAGATGAGCAGATAAAGAACACAGGCGCAGCATACTGCATAACGCCGTGCCATAACTGCCATGCGCAGGTTCATGATTTATCCGAGCATTACGGCGCAGGATACCATACGCTTCATTTATGGACATTGATATGCTTATCTCTCGGTGTTCTTGGAGAGAACGAGCGCACGTATCTCGGGCCGGATCTGGCAGAGGTAGGATTGTAATCCGCAGAAAAAATAATTCGGCTTAAAGGGGAGGAATAGTAACGAAATTATTCCTCCCCTTTTGCTTTTTCCCGCAAGGACTTGACACGGTTTTATGTTGAAAGTATGTTCAGGCTGACCGTACCGGTATATATTGGAGGGCCGGTTTGAATCAGATGTTAATCACATAAAGAGGGGTAAACAATTACATGGAAATAATTCACAGCGGCGTAAGTTGTGGCGCGGCAAAACAGAAAATGAAAAAAGACGCCCAGGATTCTTCTGTTGAAGGATCTCTCAAAAAAATAAAACAGAAGTTTATCGTTATGAGCGGGAAAGGCGGGGTCGGCAAGACAAGCACTTCCGTGAATCTTGCCATAGCTCTTTCAAATAAAGGTTTTAAGGTTGGGTTGATGGATGTCGATCTTCACGGTCCCGATGTTCCGAGAATGCTTGGTCTGAATGGGATGCTCGATATGAGCAAGAACCATAAACTCGCTCCCATGAAATATTCCGAAAAGTTAAGCGCCGTGTCCATAGAAGCTCTTACCCCGAATAAGGATGATGCGATTATATGGCGCGGCCCGATTAAGTATTCCGCTATAAAGCAATTCATAGGAGATGTTGACTGGGGTGAACTTGATTTTCTGATTATAGACAGCCCTCCCGGCACAGGTGACGAGCCTTTGACTATTGCGCAAACTATAAGAGATGCAAAGGCAATTATTGTCACAACACCCCAGGAAGTTTCTCTTGCGGATGTCAGAAAATCTATTAATTTCTGTAAAACAGTAAAAATGGAAGTATTCGGACTTATTGAAAATATGAGCGGTTTTATCTGCCCTCATTGCAATAAAGATATCGATCTTTTCGGCGCCGGAGGCGGAGAAAAAACGGCAAGGGAAACAGGTATAGAATTTCTCGGTAAAATCCCGTTTGATCAGAATGTGGTATCATGCGGTGATGCGGGCATATCTTTGATTGACAAGCACTCCGGTTCTCCTGTTGCAATGGCATTTGACGGTATAGCTGATAAAATGGCGAAGCTTGCCGGAATATAAGGTCCATTGAAGCTAAGAAGTTTTATCATCTGATTTATTGTTTTTTTCCGTATACCATATCGGGCAGGACTCGCGGAATTTGCAATAAATAGTCGGATCGGTGCAGTGCATGCACTCTTCACACATATAAACACCGTGTTTCATACATGAATAGCTGGTGAGCCTGTCTTTATGATTAACACATTTTTCCAAATAAATTCCATCCTTTTCTTTCTTCGTGCTCTTCGTGGCCTTCGTGGTAAAAATGTCACTTTTTACGAAGCCATCATTATTGATGCTTGATCAACTCTCATTACCTGTTGCAAGCAGGCGCTGTTATATTGTAATAATAAATCACAGTTAAAAATTTTTCTCAAACCATTATAACCGGCGGAACTGATAGTGGCTTTTCACGGAATAAAAACAAATATTGCCGTCAATCTTGCAATACTTCTCGGCGTTGCAATGCTTCTCACCGACTTTGTAATGATTATTATCGCCCAAAGAGACCTTGTCCGGGCCGAAATCTCAAAAGGATATATGATTATCTCAGAAATTGAGAATAATATGTTTAAAACAAGTGAAGGAAATACGTCCCTTGCGCCTGCGTACCTGGAGAGATTGGGAGAGTCCGTCAAAACGGCAGGATTTATCTGTGCTGTTGTGCAGGATAAAAATAAAAGGATTATATATTCGGGCGGTTCGGATTGCCTGTTGACGGATGAGATGACGGCATTGACAAAGCAGTCGGTCGAATCTTCGAAAAAAATGACAAGGTTTTCAGGCACTGCCTGGGGCGTTTTGTGGATGCAGGATCGTTATCTTATAATATCGGCTCCGCTGTTTAAAAACGGAAGTGTTGAAGCCGGGGCAGGCATTCTTCTGGAGCTCGAACATATATACAGAATTTTAAGGCGCTCCCAGGAAGTTCTGTTTGTATATTTGATTGTCAATCTTTTTATACTGACGGTTGCAGGTCTCTACTTAATCTCCAATATAGCTGTAAAGCCTGTTCAGAGAATGGCCGGGAGGGCCGAAGAATTCAGGGGAGAGGATGAATTGTTTTTCCTTTACGGCGATAAGGATAATGAATTTGACAAACTTTCGAAGGCCTTGAACCGCCTCTTGAAAAGGATTTCCGAGGATAAAGAGAAGCTTCAGACAAGCATCCGTTCTCTTGAGAAAGTGAATATGGATTTAAAGCAGGCCGAGAAGGATGTTATCAGGGCCGAAAAGATGGCTTCTGTAGGCAGGCTCTCCTCCGGAATTGCGCACGAAATAGGAAATCCCATAGGAATAGTTATAGGTTATCTTGAGCTGCTGAAACAAAAAGATATACCGGATGATGAAAAAAACGAGTATATAAAAAGAGCAGGGGATGAGATCAACAGAATAAATATAATAATCAGGCAGCTTCTTGATTTTTCGAGGCCGTCTGATGAAAAACCGAAAATTATCGGGGCGCATGAAATAATAAGAGATATTGCGGATATTGTTAAATATCAGCCTTTCATGTCCAATATTGAGATAAAGCTTTCACTTGAGGCTGAAAACGACAAGGTCTTAGCCGATTCCAATCAGTTAAGGCAGATTTTTTTAAATCTCATAATAAATGCCGCAGATGCTATCTCCTCATCCCAAAACAAGCTTAACGGCCGGTTTATGATGACAAGCGAAGTTATTAATGAAACAGATGCCGGGGCGATCAATGGCCGGCCAACTCTGAAAATATCTTTTACGGATAACGGCCCGGGAATTTCGGACGGAAGCATAGGCAATATCTTCGATCCGTTTTACACAACAAAAGAGCCGGGGAAGGGTACCGGACTCGGATTGTTTGTCTGTTTTGCTCTCATTGACGGAATGGGAGGAAAAATCAAGGCCCAAAGCAGGGAGAAAGAAGGAACCACGATGATGGTATACCTTCCATTGCATAAAAGATGATCCTGTAAAATCAAAAAAAGAAGATTGGTTTATGGAAAATTCAGATAATAAGAAACGGCTCCTTATAATTGACGATGAAGAGAACATGCGACATATGCTCTCCGCCATGCTGAAAAAAGCAGGTTATAATATTGACACTGCCGCCGACGGGCATGAAGGGCTTATGATGGTTGATAAGACCCTGTATGAGTTTATTCTTTGTGATATTAAAATGCCCAACATGAACGGGATCGATTTTCTGAAAGCAGCGAGGAACAGAACAGGTTCGACGACAGTAATAATGATGTCCGCCTATGGCACCATAGATACCGCTATAGAGGCCATGAAGGAGGGAGCATACGATTACATTTCAAAGCCGTTTAAAGCGGATGAGGTCTTCCTTGCTCTCAGGAAAGCTGAGGAAAGGGAGAGTTTAAAGAGAGAAAATTTTTTCCTCCGGGAGCAGATAAAAAAAATCGGGGAAAATTATTCATTTGGTAAAATGATTGGAAAAAGCAAGAGCATGCAATCGGTCTTTAACCTTTGTGTCAAAGCGGCCCGGCATAATACTACTGTGTTGATAGTCGGGGAAAGCGGAACAGGGAAGGAGCTGATTGCAAGAGGAATACATTTCGGGGGAGTGAGAGCGAAAAAGCCCCTTGTACCTGTAAACTGCGGCGGAATACCGGAAAACCTGATAGAAAGCGAGCTGTTCGGGTATAAAAAAGGAGCTTTCACGGGAGCAGATAAGGATAAGAAAGGCCTTTTTGAAGAGGCTGACGGCGGAACAATTTTTCTTGATGAGATCGGGGAATTGCCCCTGTTGCTGCAGGTAAAGATACTGCGCGTCTTACAGGAAAGCGAGATAAGGCCTGTAGGCGATTCCAAAACGAAAAAAATTGATGTGCGTGTTATAGCGGCGACTTCAAAAATCCTTGAAGATGAAATCAAAATGTCCGCTTTTCGTCAGGACCTTTATTACAGGCTGAATGTACTTACCATTGAACTGCCGCCTTTAAGGGCAAGGCCGGAAGACATTCCGCTTTTATGCGGACATTTTATTGACACTTTAAACAGCAAGCTGGGTAAAAATATCAAAGGGATTTCACCTTCTGCGATGTCTGTTTTGCTGAAACATGACTGGCCAGGGAATGTAAGGGAGCTTGAAAATTTTATAGAGAGGGCGGTTGTAATTGCAGAACAACCTGTTCTTATGCCGGAAAATTTTCCTTCCGAACTGGAAAGTAAGGCAGCTGAAAAAGCGGATAAAGTTTGTGAAGGGTATTCAATAAAAGCGGAACAGGTTATCCTGGAAAAAAGGTTGATCGAAAAAGCTCTCACGGCAACGGGAGGAAACCGTACCAAAGCTTCCCGGCTTCTTGAGATAAGCCACCCGTCCCTCTTAAGCAAAATAAAGGCTTATGATATCAATCGGTAATCCGGGAGATTCTGCAAATTCCAAGGTTTCCGCTCAAGGCAGATTTGAAACGAAACAACGAGCGCTGACCCCATGGTTGTTCCACGGGGTCAGCAAGCAAATTTAAAACAGACCGATTTCTTTAGAACGAGGATTCCCCATCCTATTTATTGATCTTGTCCCGTAATTTCCCCGAACATTTGAAAGTAACTACTTTTCTTTCTCTGAGAATCAGATCCGAACCTGTTGCCGGATTTCTGCCTCTGCGCTGATTCTTTTTCTTAACGCAGAATTTGCCGAATCCGGAAATCAGAACATCGTCGCTCTTTTCAAGATTGTTTTTGATTATCATCAAAAGAGACTCGATGATGTCGACCGACTTTTTCTTGGTAAAGCCGAGTTCATGTACCCTAGCAACAATGTCATTTTTAGTTAACGCCATGGCACCTCCTAATAAACTTATTTCCTTGCAGATGGATGTAAATTCAGTTCTTAATAAATATCCGTTATAAATTAAAGCCTGCGGGGCATTTCCCTTATTCTTCCTGTACGGAATCAGTAGTTTCGTGAGGCAAAGAGCTTTCTATCTTTTCAATTATATTATCTATTTTTATTAATATTTCATCCAGTTCGGCTTTTATTTTTGAATCTTCTTCCGAGTCGTTCATATAATGTCTGCCTGAAAAGCTAAAAATCAATCCGCCTGAGGCGGAGATTAAAGAGGATATGTCCCATGATTATAAATATGGTTGAAATAATATTCATGGTATTCGACTTTATCTAAAACCTTTTCACTGCTTTTATCATCGGTTTTAATATTGTTGACAAGGTTCTTAAGCCACAAATCCTTGGCATATTCGTAAATAACTTTTTTCAGTGTTTCAGGATCTCCGGTTATTTCCCTGTTATTCTGCAGAAACAGACCAGTTGAATCCATAACTTTTTTTACATTTCGAACATATTCGGTATCGTCACTATTTGATTCGGTAAAAAGTTGAAAAAGACCGTCTATTATACTTTTTGCAGTACCTTCAACAGCATCTATACAGTTCATGACATTCCCAAAATAACCGAAATGCTTCCGGTGCAAAAAAAATATTAAACCGGAAAAAACAATTTAATACCCTAATAATAATCTTAACCGGATGTATCTATGACACACCATAAAATAACACACCATAAAATGATACACCATAAAATGATACATAATAAAACGATACATAATAATACTATGTAAGTATTTAAAATATACGGATATTGAGGGTATGTCAAGAAATTAAAGAAAGAAAATATAATATAAAAAAACAACCTCCCGAATTTTATGGCAATATTATAATAGATATAATTACAATATGTTATTATGTGTATGCGGTTATCCATATTGTAATTTGACACATAAATTGTCAATAATATTTTTCAGTATTAAACGGCATGTACGGATAATTGTTCATCATTTATCTGTTTTTGCCGGTAATTGTCCGCCTGTTTTTATGGTAGTAATAGGAGCATATCAGGAATTTTACATAGCTTATCCCATTAAATTTAGAAACGGCCGTGTTTTCCGATTCCCTGAGAAAAAAGCTTTACTCCTTTCCGCAGTTCGCCGCCGGCAATCACCTCCATGCCCAGTCTGAATTCCAGCTCCATTGCCTCGTCAATCGGCAAATCAAATCCGGCGTATACTGCCTGGCGGTCGCTGCGCATGCATGACTGCGGGAAGGCAGTAATCTGGGCAGCTAACGTTTCAGCTTCCTCTCTTGCTTTTCCCCGTTCAGCAAGCCGATTGGCAAGTCCCATGGCAAAGGCTTCTTCACCGCTTACAGCACGTCCGGTAAGGATCATATCCAACGCACGGCTAATGCCGATTAACCGGGGGAGGCGCTGGGTTCCGCCATCAATGAGGGGGACGCCATAGCGTCTGCAAAAGACCCCGAGAACAGC
>JAUYEO010000347.1 GCA_030689795.1 Desulfobacterales bacterium
TCTGTTACTGAATAGATTTTTGTTTCCATTATATGATCAAATACATATTATAAAATATTGATAGTATTGTATATAAATTGTTATTTAAACGAAAGACATCAAGCGGACACGGTCACACCGCCAAGTCGATCTTCGGGAATCCGAAGACGCGCCGCAAAATCGCCCCTGAATATAACGTCTGATAATGAATATTATGTAAACTAATAAGAATAATTTTCATAAATCCGAATTTGTGCGAAAAAGCCCTCCTCCAACTATCTCTTATGGGCCGTTACAAAATAACCATTATATTTCTGACGATCCGGTCACGGCTTACGGCTCCTTATGCTGGTTACGGCATTTCAATGTTACGATTATTTTTGAACGACGGCTTTTCATAAATACTTAGAAAATCACGCACCGCCGGAATAATGTAAATATCATCATATTCCAGTCCGCTTAAAAATTCAGCAATAATTTCATTTTTTTTACTTACGGGCAGATCTTTATCAATAAAAAAATAATTGCCGCCTTTTATCTTACAGAATCCGCTTTTTATACTAATTCCTGTTTTACGGAAATTTTGTTCGCTGACGATTACATCAAGTTTTTCAGCAATTAATTTCATTTCCAGAAATAATTGATCCGCTTTCATACGCAATTATCCTCTTGAAAAAGTGCCGATATGTGTTATTATAGTGTCAATAATTAAAAAAAGGAGGAATCATATGCAAGAAACATATTCTGTAAAAAGTTCACAAACACAGGTTATTGTTAATGAATTCATTAGAAGCGTATATAACTGGATGGGCATCGGCCTGGCCCTTACAGGTTTTGTCGCTTATTTTGTTTCAAACAATGCACAAATTCAAAATCTGATATTCGGAAATAAACTTGTATTTTTTGGCCTCATTATAGCTGAATTAGCGCTAGTTTATATAATAAGCGCCCGGGTAAATAAAATTCAGGCATCAACCGCAACATCTTTGTTTGTACTTTATGCCGCATTGAACGGCGCAACTCTGGCATCTCTTTTTCTCGTATATACAAGTTCATCAATCACTTCAACATTCTTTATATGTTCCGCCACTTTTGTAGCATGCAGCATATTCGGAATGACGACAAAGCGCGATTTGACATCCATGGGCGGATTCATGACAATGGGATTAATCGGCATTTTAATCGCTTCTGTCGTCAATATGTTTATAAAAAGCTCAGCCATGAATATGATAATCAGTTATATAGGCGTTATAGTATTTGTCGGATTGACCGCATACGACACACAAAAATTGAAACATATGGCAACGACACAGCCATCAGGACTTGAAGCGGGTGTAATCCGTAAAGGAGCCATATTGGGCGCGCTTACGTTGTACTTGGATTTCATAAACCTTTTTATAATGTTACTTAGCGTATTAGGTGGAAGAAGAGAATAAAAACCGTATAAGTTTTTAACCACTAAGAGCACAGTGCTGTGCTCTTAGTGGTTTGAAGCTCCCCGCAGCAAGCTACGGGGAATCTTCGACCGCAGGGAATATCCGTCTATTTTTAATCCGCTCGCTAACCCCGCAGCATTCTACGGGGATTGCACTCGCTGTTTCGGTTCAACCAGCAATCGAATTATCCGATATATTCCTTTACTTTATCTGCCAGAAACCCGCATAGCTTTTCGGTTTCACCCGGAGATTGGCCTTCAACCATCACCCTGCAAAGAGGCTGAGTTCCTGAGTATCGGATGAGCACCCTTCCCTTCTCTCCAAGAATATTTTCCACATGTTTAACCGCATCCGCAAGTTCAGGAAAATCATTTATATCAGGTTTACGTGAAACATCGATGTTCATTAACACCTGGGGATAAACAGTCATGATTTTTCCAAGCTCCGAAAGCGGTTTCGATTCTTCTTTCATGAATTGAATTAACTTTAAGGCAGTCAGTATTCCATCTCCGGTTGTCTGATAATCTGAGAAAATGATATGTCCGGAATCCTCTCCGCCAAGTTTAGCGCCATTTTTTATCATTTCCTGCATTACATACCGATCCCCAACCTGAGACATGGTGTGATTTATTCCTTTTTCCTTAAATAATGAGACCAGCCCCATGTTGCTCATGACCGTACTGACAACATGATTATTCGCCAGCACCCCCTTTCCCTTCATTATTATTGCGCTTATTGCAAGTATCTTATCCCCTGATAAGATATTCCCATTTTCATCAATAGCTACGAGCCTGTCTCCATCACCGTCAAATGCAATTCCTATATCAGCCTTGATTCCCAATACTTTTTTTACAAGAGATTCAGTGTGTTCAGAACCACAATTCTCATTAATATTTTTACCGTCAGGAGTTATATTTATTGGTTCGACATCTGCTCCCAGATCAGCAAAAAGAGCCGGTGCAATTTTAAAGGTTGCTCCATTTGAACAATCTATTGCGATTTTAATGCCTTTAAACGAGAGTTTGTTTGATAGAGTGCTTTTAAGAAAGTTTGAATATCGGGTTAATGCATTATCAATTACATGGACATAGCCTATATTATTACTTGAGATATTATTGAATAATTGATTGTTATTAAATATTAAATACTCAATCTCAGCTTCTTCTTTATCGGAAAGCTTATAACCATCGCTGTTAAATAACTTGATTCCATTATCATAAAACGGATTGTGAGAAGCGGATACCACGATACCCAAATTTGCTTTTAATGACGACGTAAGAAATGCAACTCCAGGTGTGGGTATAACTTCAGCAAGCAAGACATCAATGCCCATAGCGCAAATACCAGAAACCAAGCCATATTCAATCATGTTACCTGATAAACGTGTATCTCTGCCAATAATTATTGAAGAGTAATCCCCTTCTTTTTTAAATTTCAAGGCAACCGATTTTCCTATTTTAACCGCCATTTCAGGTGTCATAGGATATTCATTCGCAATGCCTCTGATTCCGTCTGTTCCAAATAACTTGCCCATTAAGAATAAATCCTCATATCATATAAAACTGATTTTTATGATTTTTCACGAATTTATCGATATCAAAACAATCTATATACTTGCAAATGAAGCATAATGACATATATATTTGATGTATTCATAAAAAGTCATTAGAGCCAATTGCAAAAGTCGTCATTCCCGTGCAAACGGGAATCCAGAAATTTTTGCAACATATTGAAAAGACTGGATTCCCACTTTCGTGGGAATGACAAATTCTTCTCTTTTTAGGACTTTTGCAATTGGCTCTATTTAATAAACAATTTATAGTTTTCTTTCAATAATCATTTATTGACGATCTCGTAAAAAGTCATATGCGAACGGATTTGAGATTTTTGGGGAATAGATTTTTAAGGAACTGAGCGTTAAAAATCACAAGCTGTTTGAGGGCGTTAGCCCGAGTTCTTGTGATTTAGCGAAGTGACTTTAAAATCCCCAAAAAGCTCATTAAGTGAGCGTATTTCGACTTTTTACGAGTTCATCATTTATTAGTCAGATATAAATTATTTCCTGCGTTTTACTACCCCTCAAGGGGGTACTGAAAAGAGTCCCGTTTATCGGGGTTAGGAATCTTCTTTGCTGCTGAATATATCTATAATCCTGCTTCTTCTCATATTCTCGGGATTTTTTTCCGGTTCCGAGACTGCCCTTTTTTCATTATCTTCAATCCAGCGTGAGCGGATTAAAAGGACAGGTGATAAAAAGTCATTATTAATCAATAAACTGTTGTCGAGACCCAGAAAACTCATTGTAACTATTCTTATCGGAAACGATATGGTCAATATTGCGGCTTCAGTTATTGCTGCATCCCTCTTTGTGTCATTCAATAAGGATAATGGAGAATGGATTGCGATAGCGGTTATGACGCCGGTAACGCTGATTTTTGCCGAAGTCATACCCAAAACACTGGGCATGACTTACAATGAGAGAGTAGCACCTGTTATTTGCGGACCTTTGCATTTGTTTTCAAAATTAATTTTTCCGATACGATTTATATTATACAACACCTCTGTAACACTTGCAAAAATTGCAGGATTTGAAAAGCGCAATAGTTATGTAACAATTATGGAAGATGAATTCAGGGATCTCGTTGATCAAAGCCATGAGAGCGGAGAGATTAACAGGGCTGAACGGGATCTTATACATAATGTTTTTGAATTCAGTGATACCCACGCTTTTGAAATTATGACTCCTTTAAATGAGATATTCTCCCTGTCCGAAGACATGACGGTTGAAAGAGCCGTAAAAGCAGTACAGCAGAGCCGGTTTTTGAGGATACCCTTATACAGAAACCGTTTCGACAATATAGTCGGGATTCTTTATACAAAAGATCTTTTAAAAATCAACACTACTAAATCCGGCGGGGATGGAAATACGATTCAGAATATTTACCGAAAACCCTTTTTTGTTGATGAAAACATCAAGACAGATGATCTGTTTCATATTTTGAAGAAAAAACGGATACATATCGCTATTTGTATAAATAAACAGGGGAAAGTTACAGGCCTTTTAACAATGGACGATCTTCTCGGTGAGTTGTTCGGAGAAATTCATGACGAATATGACAGGGAATTAAAGTGAACAATTTTCTTTATATTTTTGCGATAATCTTATGCGTTTTATTTCAGGGATTCTTTTCAGGATCCGAGATGGTTATCCTCTCTGCAAACAAGACAAAACTGAGGCAGGCTGCAAAGCGGGGCCACAAGGGCGCCGCCCGTTTCTTAAAACTGATCGAAAAACCCGAATGGTCACTTGCAACAACAAGTACCGGCACGAATATGTTTGTAATCATCGCGTCCGTATTTGCAGCGGTTTGGCTGGATGGGATATTCCGGAATAACAGCGAGCTATTTACAATTCTTACTATAACTCCGGTTCTGCTGATATTTGGAGAGATTCTGCCCAGAACTATTTTTCAGCAGAAAGCGGATGAGATAGCCCTTAAAATCGCATCTCTTTTTGTTTATGCTTCCGGAATTATTTTACCGGTAACATATCTTGTATATTGGACCAGCAGAGCATTTTATAAACTGTTCGGGAAAGAGGCTCTCAAACGGAATTTTTATATTTCAAAGAAAGAACTGGAGCTTGCCCTGTCTATCGATGGGGAAGGAAGCGACCTTGAAACAGGAGAAAAAAAGCTTATACGAAGGGTTTTCCAGCTTTTTGAATCGGATGTTTCGGATGTTATGGTTCCTCTCGTTGATGTAACCGCAATATCATACAAATCAACCGTCGGAAAGGCGATAGAAACGATTAACAGCACAGGTTATTCACGGCTGCCCATATATAAAGGCAGAATCGACAACCTGGTTGGAATCATCCATCCTTTTGATCTGATCCATATTACAGATGAAAATGCCCCTATAGTCCCGTTTATTCGTGAAGTCCCATTTGTTCCTGAATCGAAGAAAGCCCATGACCTGCTGGTATTGCTTCAGAAAACAAGAAATTCCATTGCAATAGCGCTCGATGAATACGGCGGCACAGTCGGAATTATAACTATAGAGGATATCCTTGAAGAAGTCCTCGGTGAGATCAATGATGAGTATGACGATGACACAAAGCAGTTTGTCAGACTTGGAGAAAACAAGTTTCTTGTAAACGCGAGGATGGAAATAGAGCATGCAAATGAAATAATGAAGTTAAAGATTCCCAAGGAGGATTATGAAACCATAGGAGGTTTTCTGCTCAAACTGATGGGTAAAATACCGGGGAAAGGCGAGTCGGTATTGTTTGATAATATAAGATTTACTATCCGGTCATCAGGCAAAAAATCAATTCATACCGTCATTGTGGAACTACCTGGAATAGATCGGTAAGTATGCCGGTCTTTAATCGTTATTTCTTCACGCGTTCAACATATTGCCCGGTTCTTGTATCAATACGAACAAGTTCGCCTTCTTCAACAAAAGGAGGTACCTGAACAACATATCCTGTTTCAAGAGTTGCTGGTTTGGTGCTGCCCGCAGCCGTGTCCCCTTTTGCCCATGGGTCTGCTTTAATTATCTTGAGATTGATAAAATTAGGAAGTGAAAGGCCAATAGCTTTTTCTCCAAAAAAAAGCACATCACATACCGTATTTTCCTTTAAAAAATTTTTTGCATCACCAACCTGGCCACCCATAAGAAATTCCTGTCCATAGGTTGATGTATTCATAAAACAGTAACCGTTCCCGTCTGAATATAAATATTCCATCTGATGCTCTTCAAGGTTTGCCTCGTTGAATTTATCACCAGACCTGAATGTTCTTTCAAATTGAGCGCCCGTTACCATGTTTTTGAGCTTGCATTTATAAAGGGCCTGGCCCTTGCCCGGCTTCACAAAATCAAACTGCACTACAACATATGGATCGCCGTCTATTTCAATTTTAAGACCCTTTTTCAGATCGCCGCTTTCATACATCTTGTTTGATTATCCTCCCTGATAATTTTGTGCTGTTTTTTAGAAACCATAAATATTTATACAGTTTCCGCTCTTCTTGATTCTTCAACAAACCGCTTCACCTTCGCCATGTTTTTTTTAAATCTGACCGCGTTGCCCTGCATATCACAGGCATTTGTCTGCGTGCAACTGTCGACTCCTGCAGGCTTTACAATTATTATCCCGTCAAAAACATTATCCGGTGAAAGTCCGCCTGCAAGTATCACAGGTATATTAGCAGAATCAACAAGTTTTCTTGCAATATCCCAGTCGCATGTAATGCCTGTAATTCCGACAAATCCGTTCACTGGTTGATTATCAGGGATTGGGCCTGAATTGTTCATGATAACCGTGTCCGTTAAAAAAAAATCGCTGACATGTTCGAATATTTTTGCAAGTTCAATTGAAGAAAAGAATTCGGCGATTCCGGGTTGCGGAATCGGAATTGACCTCATCATGAGTATTTCAGGGAATCTTTCTTTGATATTCTCCTGCAAATCAACCAGGTAATCCAAACCGGATCGGTTGTTCTTATATCTATTCAGGTCTTCACAAAAGTGCACGATATCTGGTTTGTAAAAGTCAAGAGCATGTGAGATGGAATCGATATCGGAAAAAAGGGGAATCAGGGAGCTTTTAGATGCCGAACTTCTCACGACATCAATTGTTTCTTTAAGCATCGGCCGTTTCAAACTTCCTTCCGGAGTCAGTACGCTCCCTATATGATCGACTCCGGCTTCAATGAGATCTTCTGCTTCATGAGGTGTCTGGATTTCATAAATCTGAATTATCATATATTAAATATTTCCTCAAAATTGAGTTGACATTTCATGCCATGTCTAACATATTCTTTATCCTCAGACAAGCAAGACGCTTTGTGCTTCTGTGCCTTTGCCCGCATTATAATCTGTGAACGACTACTATAATAAAAGGTATGACGTATGATACTGATAATAGATTTTGGATCCCAGTACAATCAGCTTATAGCAAGACGAGTGCGTGAAAATCTCGTTTATTGCAGGATCGAACCGCCGGCAATTGATATCGGTGAAATACGAAATCTTAATCCTGAAGGGATCATATTATCAGGCGGGCCATCAAGTATTTATGAAAAAAACAGCCCTAAGATAGATAAGGAGATATTTAATCTCGGTATTCCCATTCTCGGGATTTGTTATGGAATGCAATTCATGGTTCATTCACTCGGCGGAAGCGTTGAAAGAGCCGGAAAACGGGAATACGGTTTTGCGGAGCTTCGAGTAAAAAGACAGGAAGGCGTTCTCAAAGATGTCGGCAGATCAACAAAATGCTGGATGAGCCACGGAGATTCTATAAGAAAACTGCCTGAAGGCTTCATCGTCACAGCTTCAACGGAAAATACCAAAATAGCCGCGATAGTCCATAACAGCAAAAAACTTTACGGCCTGCAGTTTCATCCCGAAGTGGAGCACACGCCTCTGGGAAAGGAAATGCTTAAGAATTTTCTTTTTGACATATGCGGATGCAGACACTCATGGACGATGAAGTCATTTGCAAAAAAAGCGACAGACGAAATAAGGGAAACTGTCGGAGATAAAAAAGTGATACTCGGATTGAGCGGAGGAGTCGATTCGTCTGTAACTGCAATGCTGATTCATAAAGCCATAGGAAGGCGTCTTACTTGTATTTTTGTCGACAACGGCCTGCTTAGAAAAAATGAAATGGAAAAGCTGAAAAAGACCCTGACTCGGAATCTCGATATCAATATCAGATTTGTCGATGCCGGAAGCAGATTTTTAAAAGGGCTTGCAGGAGTGACAGATCCTGAAAAGAAGCGCAAGATAATCGGCAGAATATTCATGGAGGTTTTTGAAGCTGAAGCAAAGAAGATAAAGGGCGTGGAATTTCTGGCACAGGGCACGCTTTACCCTGATGTCATCGAATCGAGATCTGCCTTCGGCGGCCCGACTGCGGTAATAAAATCCCATCATAATGTAGGCGGTCTTCCGAAAAACATGAAGCTGAAACTTGTCGAACCATTAAAGTATCTGTTCAAGGATGAGGTGCGCCGCCTCGGCAAAGCAATAGGGCTGCATGATGATATGATATGGAGACAGCCCTTTCCGGGGCCCGGATTATCCATAAGAGTAATTGGGGAAATCACAAAACAAAGGCTATCGATTCTGCGGGAGGTCGACGATATTCTGATTTCCGAGATTAAAAATGCAGGCCTCTACAGGAAGCTGTGGCAGTCTTTTTCTATTCTGCTCCCGTTGAAGAGCGTTGGAATAATGGGTGATCAGCGCACCTATGAAAATATTGTCGCAATAAGGGCGGTTACGAGCAAGGACGCCATGACAGCCGACTGGGCCAAACTGCCTCATTCGCTGCTGGGAAAGATTTCAAACAGGATTATCAACGAGGTTGCGGGTGTAAACAGGGTTGTATATGATATTAGCTCAAAGCCGCCCGCAACCATTGAATGGGAATGAGAGACCTTGGTCTCTATGAAAAATTAAGAAAGAAATGATCAACATGGAAGAGAAAAAACAACCTGAATTTAAGATT
>JAUYEO010000349.1 GCA_030689795.1 Desulfobacterales bacterium
CTCTTCCGTCCCGGTCAGTCGTCCGTCTATCTTTTTATCGGTCTCTTCCAGGATTTTCAATTTTTGTTTTAAAAGATGATCTGTCTCTTCCAGTTTTCCGCTTAATATCTGGATTTTTTCCTTAAGCGCTTCGATTTCAGCATAATGCCCGGCAGTCTGGCCCCGCAGGTTTTTTTCCTTTTCCTCTCCGGTTGTCGTTAACTCGTCGGTCCGCTTTGCTGTCTCCTCCGATCTCGATTTCAGCCGTGAAATATCATTTTCAGCGGTAACAACACGCAGCCTCAGTTCACCGACGCGGTTATCGAGCGTAACCACATCCTTCTTGAGAGCGCATCCGAAACCGGAAAAAAAGAGAAGGACAAGGATAATGGAAATTTTATGTTTCATAGAGACCTTTGAAGAGCTTTGCTAATCCCCGCCGTAAGCCCGCCCGCCATACTGATTGGCGGGACCTTCGGCGGGGAATGCGCTCGCTGTTTCGGTTCAATTTTGACGGACTCGTAAAAAAACACAAAAGTTGTCAGTCTCTGGCGGATTAAACCACGAAGATCACGAAGTGCACGAGGTTGAAAATATTATATATCTTTTCCCCCTTCGCGATCTTCGTGCCATTCGTGGTTAAAAATTCGGACTTTTTACGAAGCCTTAAATAACTTTATTCGGTTACAAAGTGGGCTCTTCTGTTCTTCGACCAGGCGCTTTCATCATGGCCTGCATCTAAAGGTTTCTCTTCCCCGTAACTGATTGTTTTAAATCTGGAAGAATTTATACCAAGATTGACAAGGAAGCTCTTTGCGCTTTCAGCGCGTCTCTCGCCGAGAGCAAGGTTATATTCGTTAGTTCCGCGCTCATCGCAATGTCCTTCAATTGTTACCGAAACTCCGGAATATTTCCCAAGAATTATTGATTTATTTTTCAGAACACCCTGGGCTGCAGCGCTAAGTACGGCGCTGTCATAATCAAAGTATACATCTTCATTCACCACAGTTTTCAATGCCGCCGCTTTTTCTCTCGCAGCTATCTCTTCCACAGTAGGTCCGACCGGTACGGGGGCTTTCTGAACAACCGGAGCAGGCGCAGGTGCCGGAGCAGGCGCCGGAGCAGCCGCAACAGGCGCAGATGCCGGTTTAGCCGCATCCTTGCCATCCTGGAGATCAGCCTTTACAGTCTGCTTTGAACAGGAAGCTGTGAATAAAAATACTGAAATAACACATAAAAGAGCCAAGACAATCCACATTTTTTTCTTCATTTTAAAAACCTCCTTAGAGTTATATTAGTAAGTTAGAAACTATTTTCTGCGTTTTCCTACCCCTCAAGGAGGTACTGAAAAGAGCGGCAGAAAATAGTTTCGTTAACTCACTTATCCCGTTTATCGGGGTTAGGTTAATTGTAATTAAGCCCTTATGGCGACCATTTGGGATTCGTCTGTTCGCCGGATATGGCAAAAAGACGCCTCTGATCCGTTCCGTAAGAGGTCATAACATAAATTCTGGAAGGCCCCTCACGCGTCGAACTGAATACAATCAGGCTCCCGTCCGGAGACCATGAAGGAGATTCGTTATCTCCTCCATTATGGGTCAGTTGAACAGGATCTTTTCCGTCAAGGCCAATAAGATAAATATTATGTTTCCCTCCGTTCATTCCGGAATATGCTATCTTATCCCCTTTCGGCGACCAGCTCGGCTGGGTATTGTATCTGCCGTTAAACGTCAGTCTTTGGGCATGCCCTGATTCGATGTCCTGCACATAGATCTGGGGAGTTCCTGACCTGTTTGAAACAAAGGCCATTTTTTTTCCGTCAGGAGACCAGGATGGAGATACATCACTTCCCCGCTCATTTGTCAACTTTTTAATGACTTTCCCGGTACCCGTCAGAAGGTAGATATCCTGATCTCCCGAATAGGAAAGGGTAGCTGCAAGCTCAAACTTTCCAGGCACCCAGGCCGGCGTTATATTTATTCCCTTGTTTGCAACAACCGATACACTGCCGTCATTGACATTCTTTACATAAAGGTCGGGATTCCCTTTCAAATATGAAGTATATGCAATCCATTGGCCGTCGGATGACCATGCGGGAAAAAGAGTGATTGAATTATTCCGGGTAAACGGTCTGATATTTACCCCGTCAAATTCGCATGTATATATCTCTTTGCTTCCTGTTCCGTTCGATACAAAGGCTATCCGGCTGTCAAAAACTCCCCTGTTGCCTGTAAGGTAAAAGATAATCTCGCCTGAAAAACGGCGCATAACATCCCTTAAATCATTTACGCCTGTGGTGTATTTCTTTCCTATAAGCCGGCTTGATTTGATTGTATCAAACAGCCTCAGATCGATCTCAAAAACATCGCCTCTTATCTGAAACTCACCGGTTACAAGAAGCTCCGCTCCTACAGCAGTCCAGTTGTGAAAATCAATATTCGGTGCGGTTGTTTCCGCTTTTGAAGGATCTTCAAGAAAGCTTTGCCTGTCAAGCATCTTGAAATATCCTGTAAAATCAAGCATCCCCGAAAGCATATCGGATGCTTTCCCGGATATTTGCATATTGGAATCGCTGATTGATTCCGCCTTTGCTTTAAAAAGTGGAACGGCTATCGGAATCTTCCTTATAAAAGGGCTGTTGATATCTATATAGTCATATCCGGCAAGGCTTTCCGCCGGACCCGACAATGAAATAATGAATGTTATAACGGCAATGAAAATGATACGAAAATATGTCATTATCCGGTCCTTTGATTTATCCAATCTGCACGATTTATTTCTGCTTAAGGCCGCCGGTTCCGAAACGCAGGCCGACCTCGTAATATGTCCGGTCATATTGTTCGGGAACAGGGGGAAGAGGATTTGATTTCTGTATCGCCCTGTACGCCGAATCGTCCAGATAACGGTTCCCTGATTTTCTTTCAAACCGGATGTCGCTTATTTCACCGCCTGGCATGATTTTTATCACAAGAACAGTCATGGAATCGGCGCCTCGTCCTCCCAACTGCTCCGAATACGCCCAATTCTGCTGAATTTTATAATATATCTCAGCCTTATATATATCGAGAACTCCAAAAGAACTGCCGGCCCCGCTCCCGGTCCCGCCGGTTATTCCAGGGAAAGATCCCTTTACTCCGCTTCCCGGAATACCTGCGCCTTTAACCCTGTTTGTGTTTTCAACCTGGTCCCTCATCCTCCCTATTGCATCGGAGACTGATGCCGGTCGCGATTCTCCGACTTTTTTTTCAATATTTTTTACGGCATTCTTTATTAAATCGGCAGTCTCGACTTTCTTTTTTAGTGAAATTTCAGGTTTTAAAGAAACTTTCTTTTCGACTTTTACGGCCGGCTTTGAAATTTTTTCAGGTATTGAAGCTTCAGCTCTGCTCACTTTCTGCTCCACTGCTTTTTCAGTTTGCACAGGAATTGCCTCTTTGGCAACAGGAGCGCTGCCGGCCGGTGCGCTGGTCGGCGCTGCAGGAAGTGAAACTAGGCTCACGTTTATCGCGGAAGGAAAAGGGTTGCCTGATGGGTTCCTGTATTCAGGCAGAAAAAACATGGCTCCGATTAATATTGCATGGCACGCAAAGGAAACGCCGAATGTTAAAACCATGGTTTTCGGAGGAATGCCCGTTCCCCCGAGAAAATTTTCGGAAATCTGTAAATGTCCTTTCATATTATTTCTTCTATTGACGGCTTCGTAAAAAGTCATTCTGCTGTGTTGCGCTTCATCTTTCGTCATTGCAGCGTACCAAAAAGTACGCTTCATTCCTCAAAATTCGTGCGCCTTGCATAATGAACTTTTTACTTTGCCGTCTTAAATTCGACTTTTTATCAAGCCGTCATTTATTGATGGTCCCGTAAAAAGTCATATGCGAACGGATTTGAGATTTTTGGGGAATAGATTTTTAAGGAACTGAGCGTTAA
>JAUYEO010000363.1 GCA_030689795.1 Desulfobacterales bacterium
CCTGTGAAAGATATTAAACCGCGCCCTAATCATAAAATATACATTCAAACTTTGCGAAAAATGACCCCTGCGCAACGCTTAGCGAAAGCATTTGAACTGTCTGAGTTCTCGAAACAACTCTTCATACATGGCCTGCGCCGCAGATTCCCTGATATGCCTGAGCCGGAATTCCGGCAATTATTGCTGAAACGGTTAGCCAAATGTTACAACAGGAACTACTAGGAAAAGTAATCCGGGTACTTGAAGACGAAGGAATTGACTACATGGTAACCGGGTCAGTTGTTTCAAGCTTGCAAGGTGAGCCACGTTCTACGCATGACATTGATCTGGTTGTTAACATCAGGCCGGATGATGTAAAAAAAATAACCCGGGCTTTTCATGCTCCCGAATTTTATCTGGATGAAGAAGTTATATACGAAGCGATCAAGCACAAGAACATGTTTAATATGATTGATGCTTTGCATGGTGACAAAGTTGATTTTTGGATGCTTACGAATGAACCATTTGACCGATCTCGTTTTGCCCGCAGGTGTGTTGAACAATTCATGGGTATAAACATTAAGATTTCAAGTCCGGAGGATACCATTTTAGCCAAATTGAGATGGGCTAAAATGTCGGGAGGGAGCGAAAAACAATTCAAAGACGCCTTACGGGTATATGAGGTCCAGTTTGATAAGCTGGACTTAACTTACCTGGAGTCCTGGGTTAAACTTTTAGAACTTGTGCCATTTTGGAACCGTTTGATAAAGGAAGCTGAAACGGTTTGAGCACAACCTATTTTCCGCGAACTCTTTTTGAAACTCTCCGCGATAAGCTGCGGAGAATGTACCCGCTGTTTCGATTCAACAAGCCATTGTAATAAAATAACTGTAACATTGAAATACATTGACCGGCATAAGGAGCCGTAACGAAATGGTCAGGAATGTAATGGTTATTTCGTAACGGCTCCTGAAGTGATCCGTGGCAAGAGGAGGATAACATGAAAGCAAGAAAAACCGTTTTTGCCGGAAGCTGGTATCCGGAGAGCGCATCCGAATGTGAAAGACAAATAAAGGAATTTATAAAAGACGCAAAAACCATCTCCGGCATAAAGCCGGTGGGAGGCATTGTTCCTCACGCAGGATGGTCCTATTCGGGAAAAATAGCATGCAATGTCATAAAAATACTTTCCGAAGCAGGCGCTCCCGATGTATTGCTTGTTTTCGGAATGCATCTTCATGCAGGCTCTCCGCGGTTTCTTATGAAAGAAGGCTCCTGGGAAACCCCGTTCGGGGAGATTGAAATTGAGGACAGAATAGCCGCAAGGCTTGCTGAAAAATACTCATTTGAAATTGAGACAGCTCAAAGGTTCACCCGCGACAACACGATAGAGCTTCAGCTTCCCTTTATAAAATACTTCTTTAAAAATGTTAAAATTGTCCCGATGGGAGTTCCTCCCGTTGAAGAATCTTTAAACATAGGAAGAGACGCGGTAAAAAACGCAAAAAGCCTCGGGCTCAAAGCCATGGTTCTGGGTTCGACCGACTTAACACATTACGGTGAAAACTACGGATTTGTTTCTCACGGAACCGGGGCACAGGCTGTAAGGTGGGTTAAGAATGAAAACGACAAAAGAGTCATAGATGCGATGCTTGAAATGGATCCCGGAAAAGTAATAAAAGAGGCGCTGTCAAATGACAACGCCTGCTGCGCAGGTGCCGCGGCTACAGCAATCAGCGCGGCAAAAGAGCTCGGAGCCTCCCGCGCCGAACTGGTGACTTATACCACGAGTTATGACATAAGCCCCGGCGACAGCTTTGTCGGTTATGCAGGAATAGTGTTCTAAGAATGAAGGGTTCGAGGGGTCAAGGGTTCAGGGGTTCCAGTGAAAGGAAAGCCTGTTAGAACTTCGGAGAGACATCAAAGAGGTTGGGAGGATGCTTACCTGATAAAATCATCAGAAAACAAACACTTGAACCCTGGAATCCTGGACCCCTTTCTCCCAACTATTTGGGAGAAGAACCCTATTTTTTTTGTGCGCTTTCGATTTTGGCCCACGAATCGCGAAGAGTAACCGTCCGGTTAAATACGACGGCGCCTGCCGAAGATTCCCTGTCAACACAGAAATAGCCGGTCCGCTCAAACTGGTATATGCTTCCCGGTAAAGCTCCAGCCACACTTGGTTCGAGCCTGCACGAGCTTAAGGTTTCAAGAGATGCCGGGTTTATAAATTCCTTGAAATCACGCCCGTCTTTCTCATCGGCAGGATTGGCTTTCGTAAAAAGGCGGTCATACAATCTCACCTCCGCTTCAACACAGTGAGCGGCGGAAACCCAGTGCAAGGTTCCCTTGACCATCCGCCCGTCGGTTGAAAAACCGCCCCTTGTATTCGGGTCATATATGCAGTGCAGGGCAGTGACTTCGCCCGTTTTTTCATCCTTAACAACATCAACACATGTAATATAATACGCGCTCTTTAAGCGCACTTCGCGCCCCGGAGAAAGACGGAAGAATTTTTTCGGCGGATCTTCGCGGAAATCATCTTTTTCTATATAAATTACACGGGAAAACGGAACTTTCCTTGTACCTGTTGAAGGATCTTCGGGATTATTGACTGCATCGAATTCTTCGACCATCCCTTCGGAATAATTGTCGATAACGACTTTAAGAGGATGCAGAACGCCCATGACACGCGGAGCACGCCTGTTTAAATCTTCACGGATACAGTACTCCAGCAAAGCCATGTCAACAATGCTGTTGCTCTTTGCGACTCCTATCTTTTCGCAAAATATTCTGATCGCCCCCGGTGTATAGCCACGCCTTCTCAAGCCCGAGATGGTCGGCATCCTCGGATCATCCCATCCGGAAACGAGCCCGTCTTGCACAAGCTCAAGAAGCTTCCTCTTGCTCATGACGGTATGGTTCAGATTAAGCCGCGCAAATTCTATCTGCTGCGGATGGAAGATACCCAGCTCATCGAGCAGCCAGTCATAGAGGGGACGGTGGTCCTCAAACTCAAGCGTGCATATCGAATGGGTAACTCCTTCGATGGAATCTGAAAGACCGTGAGCAAAATCGTACATGGGATATACGCACCAGTTCCCTCCGGTTCGGTGATGATCCGCATGCAGTATGCGGTATATGACCGGATCACGCATATTCAGGTTGGGGGAGGACATGTCGATTTTGGCGCGAAGCACATGCGTTCCGTCTTTGAATTCTCCTTTCCTCATCCTGTCAAAAATATCAAGATTCTCTTCGATACCGCGGCTCCTGTAAGGGCTCTCTTTGCCGGGTTCGGTCAGTGTGCCTCTGAATTTCCTTATCTCTTCGGCGCTTAAGCTGCATACATAGGCTTTGCCTTTTTTTATAAGCTGTACGGCATAATCATAAAGCCTGTCGAAGTAGTCTGATGCATAATAGAGCCTGTTGCCCCAGTCAAAGCCCAGCCACTTCACGTCTTCCTTTATCGATTCGACATACTCGACCTCCTCCTTTGTCGGATTCGTATCGTCAAACCTGAGATTGCAAAGGCCTTTGTAATCCGCAGCAAGGCCAAAGTTGAGGCATATTGATTTTGCATGTCCTATATGCAGGTATCCGTTCGGCTCCGGAGGAAATCTGGTCATTATTCTTCCGTCGTTCTTGCCTGCCACAAGGTCTACATCAATAATATTGCGGATAAAGTTCGTAACAGGCGCCAGTTCCGCCGAAACCTGATCGGATCCTTTTTTCGTATTTATATTCTTGCTGACCTCTTCACTCATTCTTGCCTCGGTATAATTTTATAAAATCCGGTCTTTTTACGAAGTCGTCATCTGTCAAAATATATGCTCTTGCCCGTAACGGAAAGAGGAATTCCCATCACGAAATCCCAGTCAATCAACTTCATATCGCGGGCAACTGCGCCTACCCGGTACATGATCCGGTTGTCAACGTTAAGCATGCTTGCCGTCTTCACGGCAGAACCAAGAGCAATTCCCATGTCAAGCAATCTGAACGAACAAATTGGTCCGAGGAACTCAACAGCCTTTTTTTTCTGTTTCGCAAGAGTTTTACAGTCGGGATACCCGCAGGCTCCGCAATTTAAACCCAATGGCTTTGCATCTTTAAGTCCTATAAAGAGCACAGCCTCAGACATTAAAATATTTTTCCCGTCCCGGTCGAAGTCTTTTTTATTTTTCTTTACCCCGAATTCGATCATTTTACCGGCAAGCTTTTTTAGGATTTTGCCTTTTAAGACAAGTGTCTGAACATAATTCTCTCCCCTGCTCTTTGGAGCCGTTGTGGCAGAGATAGCCATAAGCTGAGCCACCATATCAATACCGTTCATCTTTTCCTCCTGTTTTTAAGATCTTTTAATAACACCTTCATTTTTACGCTGACAATCACTTTATTCTCTACATCACATCAACCGTGATTTCAAGACGTTCCTGCTTTAAATTAATTGCTTTACACAATTTCAAGCTTAT
>JAUYEO010000365.1 GCA_030689795.1 Desulfobacterales bacterium
GGACGTTCATCAATATATAAGTTGACAGCGGATAGACCGTTCGTGCAGGGAAGCGAACGTTCGTGCAGAGCGTGCGTGGCGGAACAGCCGGTTTTCGGGAACTTGCCGGGTCCGGCAGGAAACCGTTTCCGATCATCGGTATTGTGTTTATACTCGCGCCATTATCCACCCCATCTCCTTGTCACCTCCAAAAGAGTTGGTGATTTTATAGGATTCAAGGGGTCAAGGGTTCAGGGATTCCAGTGAAAGGAAAGCCTGTCAGAACTTCGTCAGAGATATCGGTGAGGTTGAAAGGATGCTGAAAGCCAAAGATAAAATCATTAGAAAACAAACACTTGAATCCTTTAACCCTGGAACTATGGACCCCTTCCTTCCAACTAATTGGGAGAAGAACCAAATATTTTAATAATTTGTATTGACATTAACAGAGGCGCAATGTAGGGTGCAACAAATCAGTAAAGATCTGCAAAGTATTGCGGGTCGGTTTCGAACAGAAGGATTGTTCCATGTTGTCAAAGTGACGACCTGAAGTCTGGGACCTTGATTCATTTTTTGAAAGGAGGTAAACACTATGGCAAATGGAACTGTAAAATGGTTCAATGACAGCAAAGGATTCGGCTTCATTGAGCAGGAAGACGGCAAAGATGTGTTCGTTCATCACTCAGCTATTAATTCAACAGGTTTTAAATCGCTTTCAGAAGGCGACCGCGTTACATTCGACATCGTAAACGGCCCCAAAGGCCCTGGCGCAGCAAATGTGACCAAGCTGTAATTAGCTGATAATAGTTAAAGATAAAAGGCATTCATGCAAAAAGCATGGATGCCTTTTTTTGTTTATTGACACAGAGACCGCACAAAAGGGTCATTTCCGGATGGAAACCAATTATTATCTTGAAATATTACCCGCAATTCTATAGTGATTTCCTATATATCTTTACAGCTCCATCCGTGAACGGCATCGAACACCGAATAATATTTCTCCTTTTTACGAAAAAACGCAGGGAGATCCGAACATGAGATCAAGGTCGCAAAAGATAATTTTCGGAATTTTCGTACTGGCTGCGGCAGGCGGGCTTTTTGTCATGTTCGGGCCTCCCAGACTCATGGCCAAAACCGAGACACCTGATTTCTGTGCGTCCTGCCACGTCATGGAGTCTCAGTTTGAAGCCTGGTTTCATACAGGCGCCCACCGGAGCATTCGATGTATTGACTGCCATCTCCCCCATGAAAATTTTGGCATGTATTATGCCTGGAAGTCAATCGATGGAATGAAAGACATGTTTATCTTTTATTCCGGCAGAGTGCCTGAAACGATAACGCTATCAGAGCATGGAGAAAAGACGGTTCAATCCAACTGCGCCCGGTGCCATGACACCACTGTTGAAAAAATCGATCGGGCACGCAATTGCTGGGAATGCCACCGCTGGCTTCAGCATAACCTTGCAGGCAGCCGGCTGACTTATAAATAAAGAAATAGGAGGGACAGATGATTTTTTCTGATAATAAAAAACGAATTTTCGTTTGCCTTGTGTTGTCCGCCCTGATTGCTCTGTTTGGTTGTCAGCCTTCCAAGCCTGAACCAAGGCAGACGGTCGTGATCCCGGACGGTGAAATCAATCCTGAACTATGGGGAAAAGCCTATAACGAAGAATACGAGCTTTGGAAAAAAACTGAAGACCCTGTGAGCGCAAGGCTGAGCAAATACAAAACAGGTATGGACGGCAGCGCAATTTCAGTGGATAAACTCTCCGAGTTTCCGTACATGGCTCTTTTATTCAACGGATGGGGGTTTGGGGTAGAATACAACGAACCCAGGGGCCATGCCTACATGATTCGCGATCAGCTCGAAATCGATTCCTCCCGTCTTAAGGCCGGCGGAGTCTGCCTTAGTTGTAAAACCCCCTACGCCCCGGGTCTGCAGAAAGAGATGGGCTCCGATTATTACAGGAAGCCTTTCAAGGAAGTCCTGAATAAAATCCCTGAAAAAGACAGAACGCTCGGCGTCGCCTGCATAGACTGTCATAACAACAGAGACATGACTCTTCAGATTTCACGCGGATTTACACTGGTAAAGGCTCTCCAGGGAATGGGAAAAGACGTCAATACACTATCCCGCCAGGAGATGCGTTCGGCTGTGTGCGCTCAGTGTCATGTCACATACAATATCAATAAGGATGCGGAAGGAAAATCCGTAGGGCTCTACTTCCCATGGCAAAACAGCAAATGGGGAGCGATTACCGTCGAAGATATAATTAAAAAAATCCGCAGCGATGAGACGGTCAAAGAATGGAAGCAGAACGTCACCGGCTTCAAAATGGGGTACATCCGCCATCCGGAATTTGAATTTTTTACCAATAACAGCTCCCATTTCAAGGCCGGGGCCTCCTGTGCGGACTGCCATATGCCTTATACCAAGGCCGGCGTATATAAAATTTCAGACCATCGCGTGATGAGCCCGATCCAGAACGAAATGCGGGCCTGCCAGCAATGCCATGCCGCAAATCCCGGATGGTTGAAGGAGCGCGTGTTTGCAATTCAGGACCGGACGGTTTCTATGATGATTCGCTCCGGATACGCCACTGCCACGGTTGCAAAGCTGTTTGAAATCACGCATAAGGCCAGGGACGAAGGCAGGCCCATCGACCAGGAACTCTACAACAAAGCAAAGGATTATTATGAAGAGGCATTTTACCGCAGCCTTTTCATGGGAGCTGAAAACTCCGTGGGATTTCACAATCCCACGGAAGGCATGCGCATTCTGGGAGATGCCGTTGCTTTTGCAACAAAATCGGAAGCATTCCTGCGACAGCTTCTCACCAAGGCCGGCGTCGATGTCCCGATCAAAGTGGATCTTGAGATCATGAAATATGTCGATCAGAGGGGCGAGAAGAAAATACGTTTCAACCCTGCTCTCGAATATAAAGATCCCATGGGGCTTCAGGGCCGCTTCTGAATAGAATCTGTTTATAATTTGCATAACAGGTTGTAAGGCCGGCACAGGTAATCGGTTTTACCGTTTCGCAAGAAATTTATACGAACCAAAACAACGCCCCCTGATTGTCAATAAAGAGACACAGGCAGAGACGGAATAACGGCTTCATGGGCGTATATCCACTGGGGCTGTCCAGGTCTAATGGGAGTGAATCTGCTGCCGTAAACGAAGTCTGAATCTCGTTCTTGCGAAACGGTAAAACCGATTACCTGTGCCGGCCCTTTAGTCAGATGTTATGCGAAGGTCTCTCATATACTCAAGGGCTTCATCTTTGCGCCCTCTTTTCCTGCAGCCTTCGGCATAAACCAGGCATTTCCCCATCATTACTTTTATCGCAAGCTTTCGCTGATCTTCGGACAGCGGATTGCGTTCAAGGAGTTTTTTTATCGACTGTATCCTGTACTTATCGAGAGAATGCATCCGGGAAAGCTGATCTTTGTGCCCGCCTCTTTTTACTATGAGAGGGATATCTATTAGATGCACCGGATACCTGCAGTTTATCCTGAGCCACATGTCATAATCTTCACATGCGGGAAGCGTTTCATCAAAAAGGCCGAACGTATTGAACAGATCCCTCTTCATCATGACGGCAGACGGGCTTACCATGCAAAGTTCAAGAGATTTCTCAAAAAAGAATCCGGATACCTTTTTGTGCCTTTTACCCGGATTCACCCTTCTCCCGTTTCTTACCCAGATCTCCTCTGTCTGGCATATAAGGGCATCCGGGTTGTTCCTGAAAAATTCAATCTGCGTTTCAAGTTTACCGGGAAGCCATAGATCGTCCGAATCAAGAAAGGCTATATAAGTTCCGGATGATGAAACGATCCCTTTGTTTCTTGCAGCACTGACGCCCTTATTTTCCTGCCTTATGACTTTTATTTTGTCCCGGTAAGAAGAAAGTATCTCCTGCGTGTTATCGATCGAACCGTCATCCACGACTATAAGCTCAAAAGCTTTGAAATCCTGATTAAGGACGGAATCTATCGCTTCCCGTATTATCCATCCCCTGTTATATGTCGGTATTACAACACTTACCATAAACTTCGGCCTGCGGTTCCCGGTTTCCCGGACTTTTTACCTCTAACCTTTTTCATTAGCAATATGCTATTCTCAACTCACTGTTAATACGACGATACAATGCCGGAATGGAAAATGCAATCAGCGTCCGCAGAAAAGGCATTTCAACAAACTTATTAATTTTTTTTTGATGAACCCGTTGGAAGTCATATGCGAACGAATTTGAGATTTTTGGGAAATAGATTTTGTAACTACTCAGCCACCGATCTACGCTGATCATCACTGATATTTTTTCTTTTATTATCATATCTGCGTTCATCTGTGTGAATCTGTGGCTGAATAGTTATTAGATTTTTATGAGAGCATCAAAAAAGGTTGTCACATTTGCATTGTTTTGATACAAGCATTATAGTTAAATTATGGCTATATTGTAGAATAAAATTCGATTAAAAAAATAAAGTGAGGAATAATGGATCAGCAAAGAGAAAAAATTGATTTTGACGTGCTTTTTGTGGGAGGCGGCCCGGCATGTCTGGCAGGCGCAATCAAGCTTATGCAGCTTGCCAAAAAGAAAAACATCGCCGTCGAGGTAGCTCTGATCGAAAAGGGAGCTGAAATCGGAGCTCATGCCTTAAGCGGAGCTGTTTTAAATCCGACAGCTTTACAGGAGCTGATTCCCGATTTTATTGAAAAGGGGTGCCCTGTTGAAACGATTGTAAGGGGAGATGAATTCGTCTTTCTGACAAAAACCGGATACTTTAAGGTTCCTTTTACGCCACGCCAGATGCACAACAAGGGCTTTTATATCATAAGCCTTTCAAAATTCACAAAATGGCTTGGAGAGATTGCCCTTGAGCTCGGAGTAAATATATTCCCCGGTTTTGCGGGAAGAGAAGTCCTGTACGACGATAACGGAAAGACCGTCACAGGAGTAAGAACCGGAGACAAGGGCCTCGGAAAGGACGGCTCTTCCAAGAGTAATTTCGAGCCAGGAATAGACCTTATGGCAAAGGTCACGGTCTTTGGAGAAGGGGCAAGGGGAAGCCTGATGCAGGATATGGCAAAAAAGCTCGATATTTTTTCAGGCAAAATGCCCCAGGTTTATGAAACCGGAATAAAGGAAGTAATCCAGCTTCCTGACAAAAATTATTTTTCTTCAAGCAGCGCCAATGACATTCATACGCTCGGCTATCCGCTCGGTTTCGATACTCCCGGCGGCGGCTTTATATATGAGATGAGAGACAACAAGGTAACCGTGGGTTTTCTTGCGGGACTCTCCTATGATGATCCGATGTTCGATTTATATGATGAATTCATAAAATTCAAAAGCCATCCCTTTGTGGCTCAGATCATAAAGGGCGGAAAAGTTCTGCAGCAGGGAGCGCGCACGGTTTCAACCGGCGGATATTATACCATGCCTAAGCTCTTCGTAAACGGCGCCCTGTTCACGGGAGGCGCTGCCGCCTTCCAGAATACACCTGCGTTGAAAGGAATCCATGTTTCCATGAAATCGGGCATGCTGGCGGCGGAAGCAGTCCTTAAAGCCTTTGCGGAAAACAGCTTCAATGCGGAAACACTGAGTTATTATCAAACACTGTTTGATAAAAGCCCGCTTAAGGACGAGCTGCTCGAAGGAAGAAACTTCGCCCAGACCCTTGCAAAAAAAGGCCTGATCAAATTTCTACATCTCGGCGCCCAGTATTTTACTAAAGGGCGCGGCATTATTGACGGGATGAATACTGAAGAGGACTGCGCTACACTGAAACCTCTGAAAGCGGCCGGTGAAACGGGCAAGCCTGAAACAAAGAAGAAAGCTTTTGACGGAACTCTTTATGTGGACAAGCTGACCGGGGTTTATCTCTCAAAAACCATCCACAGGGAAGACCAGCCATGCCACATAATAGTCCGCGATACGGATATATGCGTAAATGAATGCTATGAAAAATTCAAATCCCCATGCACAAGGTTTTGTCCCGGAGATGTATATGAAATAGAAACTGATGAAAAGACCGGGAAGCGCAGGCTTAAACTTAATTTTTCAAATTGCCTCCACTGCAAAACGTGCGATATCAAAGATCCGTACAGGAATATTAAATGGACATGTCCTGAAGGCGGGGAGGGACCGGGCTATACGATGGTATAATCAATCATAGCTTGCCTTTTCGCATCATGGATATGAGAAGCCAGAGGCCCATAAAGGCTGCCGCAAAGAAACCTATTATTCCAAGGAGCGAGACTCCGTAAAAAAGAGGAGGAATCGAGGAGGCAAGAATAAGCGCGGACCCGATAATAAGGGCTGCAATTATAATTGAAAAAGATATCCTGTTGCTCACCCTGTCGTGGGTTGAAAGCATCGTATCAAGGCCATGATGTTCCAGCTTGATTCCAAGCTTCTGATTCTTCATCAGCCTTGTGATTTCAAGCATGTCTTTCGGGAACTGCCTTATGAATTGAAGCGATTCGGCTGCAATCCCCATTAATTCTCCGGTCATCCTCTGCGGCGAAAACATTCCGAGCCTTATCCGCTTTGCAAACGGAGCCACATGTTCGATCATGTCGAATTCCGGATCAAGGGAAACGGCAACACTTTCAACCGTGCTCAGGGCTTTCATCATCAGAAAAATATTGGGAGGAATTCTTAAGCGGTGGCGGGAAGTCATTTCAAGAAGATGCTGCAGGATCTTTCCGATTTTAATATCCTTCAGGGGTTTATAAAGATGCTCTCCCATGAAGTCGGCCACGTCTCTTTCAAGAAGACGCACATCCGGCTGATCGTCCCAATTGGTGATTCTTAACAGGATCTGGGTGGCCTTTGTCTCACTCCGGGCTACAACACTCTCTATCAGTTCGACAAAATCCTCACGTGTCTGCCGGTCGACAAAACCGGTCATTCCGAAATCTAGAAGACATACTATGTTTCCGGGAAGGACAAAAATATTCCCCGGATGAGGATCTGCATGGAAAAAGCCGTGATCGAAAATCTGCTTAAGATAGATATCGGCCCCGCGGGCAGTTATAATCTTCCTGTTTAATCCCGCCTCTTCAATACGGTTGATTTCGGAAACCTTTATTCCTTCGATATACTCCATCGTAAGAACATGTGATGTCGTGAGATCACGAAAGACCTTAGGGATATATATGGTGGGATCATTCAGGAACTGATGTCCGATCCGCTCCATGTTCGAGGCTTCGATCGTGTAATCGATCTCCTTCTCGAGCGTCCTTGCAAATTCTTCCACTATTTTTACCGGGCGGTGGAGGGATATCTCCTCCACATGGCGCTCCATCAGCGTTGCAAGATGAAGCATTATCTCAAGATCGACTTCTATTGTTTTTCTTATGCCGGGGCGCTGAACCTTTATGGCGACATCTTCCCCGTCTTTCAGCCTTGCCCTGTGGACCTGACCTATGGAAGCGGAGGCAACCGGTATTTCATGCAGGGACTCGAAGATATCTTCGGACAAAAGACCGAGCTCCGACTCTATGATCTTTTTTGCGTCGCTGAAGGGGAAAGGAGGGACTTCATCCTGAAGTTTTGAAAGTTCCTGGGTAAGATCAACGGGGATCAGGTCCGGCCGGGTGGAAAGAACCTGACCCAGCTTGACATAAGTCGGGCCAAGCTCTTCAAAGGCCATTCTCATCCTTTCCGCCCTTGTCAGTTTTTCAACCCGATCGCGCCTTTTTCTTGAAATCATCTGAAGACCGATTTCTATATACTGCTCTATCTTCAGAAGCTCAATTATGTCGCCGAAGCCGTACCTGAAAAGAACCGTAAGTATCTGCCGGTAGCGGTTAAGATGACGATACGTCCGCCCGATAACGCCAATTTTTCTTATACTGAGCATTTTTCAGATTCCGGGTTTATTTGTCCGAACCTGCCCCCTTGATCTTTTTTTTAAGTTCGCTGATCTCCTTTTTGAGAGACCTGATATCATCACTTGTGGCGATATTCCCTCTCTTCAGAAAATCTTTAACCATTTTTTCGGCTCTCGTCTCCAGCTTCTCCTGTGCCTCGTCATACTTCTTCCGGACATCGTCTAAAAACTTCTGCCCTTCCTTCTCGGACATTCTGCTTTTTTTAGCGATATCCTTCGCCATCTTCTCCGATTCGTCCCAGGTCTTAACGGCAAAGCCGACTCCGGTCAGCATCGCCTTTTTTACAAGATCAAGCATAATGGTCTCCTTTACCGGATTTTTTGGTTTTTTAAACCCGGACGAAATCCGGATAAATCAGTCCGGGTTTCAATCATTTGAACTTGCCGAGCAGTGCGCTCGCAATGGTATTCTTCTGGATCTCTTTTGTCCCTTCGTAAATTTCCGTGATTTTCGCGTCACGGTAGAACCGCTCAACCTCATATTCGGTCATGTATCCGTAGCCTCCCAGAAGCTGAATCGCTTCATCGGCCACTTCAACAGCGGTTCTTGCCGCATACATCTTGGCCATTGAGGTCAGCTTGGGATCTATACGCCCCTGATCATAGTTCCAGGCGGCTTTGTATGTTATGAGCCTGGCCAGCTCTATTTTAGTGGCCATATCGGCGAGCTTGTGCTGGGTTACCTGGAACTGAGCTATTTTCTTCCCGAACTGCTCCCTCTGTTTTACGTATGCAATTGCCCTGTCAAATGCTCCCTGTGCTATTCCAAGAGCCTGGGCCGCTATTAAAATCCTGCTTTCATCGAAAAATTCAAGCACCTGATAGAAGCCTTTTCCTTCCTCGCCTATAAGATTTGATGCCGGAACACGTACATCCTTAAAGACAACCTCGGATGTCGTCATCATCCGGATACCCATTTTATGCCCCACATCTGAAGTCGAGAGCCCTTTTCTGTCCGCCTCAACCAGGATCATGCTTATCCCGCGGTGAGTCGGTTTTATATTCTGATCCGTCTGACAGAGAACCGTAAAAAAGCCGGCTATGGCGCCGTTTGTAATAAAAGTCTTGCCGCCGTTAATAACCCACTCATTGCCCTCTTTTACAGCCGCCGTATTCATGAATGTTATATCTGAGCCGTGATCTGGCTCTGTAAAAGCCCCTGCTGAAAGGACTTTCCCTTCAGCCACCTGAGGAAGAAATTTTGCTTTCAGATCTTCGCTTCCGAACCGCAAAATACATTCCGAAGCAAAACTCGAAAGAACCACACAGCTTCCTATGGTTGAATCCCTGCTGCAAAGCTCTTCTGCAACAAGTATATTCTCCAGAACTCCTAGTCCCTGTCCCGAATATTTTTCAGGATAATGAATGCCGATAAAGCCGAGATCGGCTGCTTTTTTCCAGATATCTTTCGGGAATTCATGTTTTTTATCAAGTTCGAGGGCAAGCTCTTTATCAAATTCACCTTTTGCAAAATCCCTGGCCGCTTTCTGAATCTCCTTTTGTGACTTGTTTAATTCAAAATCCATCTGTGACACCCCCTGATAAATGTTTTTTATATTTTAAGGTCTCGTTCCTTTTGATATCATTAACTTTTCATAATTCGAATTGATCACTGGTTTTTTAGCATACGGGTATCTCTTTTGCAAGGAGTTTAAGCCTTTCCCCTGCAAACTGAAGATTTCGTATTGACGGCTTCGTAAAAACCGTCAACAGGCCGAGGGCGGGTAAGCCCCGGTCCGCCTAGGCGGAGTGGAACCGCTTGAATTTACTTCAAGCGGCGGGAGAGTCCGCCTAAGGCGGATTTCCCGCCAATTAAAAGTCGGTTTTTGACTTTTTATGAAGGTATCAGGGTTTGATAACTTCATATGATCATCAAAAGTTACTTGACTGTTTGTTTCATCTATCCTAATTGTCAGCGAATTATAATTCGATTCGTACTTATCACAAAAAGGAATTTGATATATGCCCTTTTCTATTGCCCTTGCCGGAAAAGGAGGCACCGGTAAAACAACCATATCCGGCCTTCTCGTCAAATACCTTACGGCCAGAGGGAAAACGCCTGTTCTTGCCGTTGATGCCGATTCCAATGCCAATTTAAACGAAGTCCTCGGCCTTACAGTGACCGAAACACTCGGAAACGCAAGAGAAGAAATGAAAAAAGGAGTTGTCCCCGGCAGCATGACAAAAGATGTTTTCATGTCGATGAAACTCGAACAGGCTGTGGTCGAAGCGCCGGGGTATGATCTTGTTGTAATGGGGCAGCCTGAAGGCGCTGGTTGTTACTGCGCTGCAAATACTCTGTTGACAGGTTTTCTCGAACGCCTTACAGATAACTATCCTTATATGGTGATAGATAATGAAGCCGGCATGGAGCATATCAGCCGCCTTACTACCAAAAACGTCGATATACTTTTAATAGTTTCAGATACTTCGAGACGCGGACTTCAGGCTGCAATAAGGATCAACTCGCTCGCGAAAGATCTTAAAATCGGTGTCGGCGAAAGTTATATTATTATAAACCGCTGCAGGGAATACCCGTCCGGTGAGATTCTCGATATGATTAAAGAAGCAGGGCTGAACCTTGCCGGAACAATACCCGAAGACGACATCCTTTACGAATATGATAAAAACGGCCGTCCGACTATAGAGATGCCTTCCGATAACATCGTTGTCGAGGCTGCTTTTGATATATTTGACAGGATTGTCAAATAGCCGCAATGGGGACATAATAACATATGAAGAAAACAGGCTTTTTATACGACGAGATGTTTCTGCTGCACGATACAGGCTCGTATCATCCGGAAACGGCCGAAAGGCTTATTTCCATTTACAAAGGAATTGACGAAGCCGGCCTTCTTTCAAAGCTTACTTTGCTTAAAGCAAAGCGGGCAGACATGGAATGGATCGAAATGGTCCATGACCATGCCTACATACGCAGGTTTGAAGAACTGTGTTTTGCCGGAAACCGGATGTTCGATTACCCGGATAACCAGATGTGCATCTACACTTTTGAAACCGCCCTTCTGGCTGTCGGGGGTATATTGAATGCGGCAGATCTTGTCATGAAAGGCGATCTCGACAATGTCTTTTGCGCAGTAAGGCCGCCGGGGCATCATGCCGAAAAAAACAAGGCTATGGGATTCTGCTATTTTAACAATGTGGCAGTCGCGGCAAAATATATACGGCAGAAATGGAATATAAAAAAGGTCATGATAGTCGATTTTGACGTTCACCACGGAAATGGAACCCAGCACTTGTTTGAGCAGGATCCGTCCGTATTTTACTATTCAATCCATGAGCACCCGTCTTTTGCATATCCCGGCACAGGCCGTGAATTTGAATACGGAACAGGAGAAGGATACGGCTTTACAAAAAATTCTCCGGCTCTCCCCGGGTGGGGGGATGAAGAATACAAAAGACTTATCGAAAATGACCTCCTGCCCGCTTTCGAAAGATTCGAACCTGAAGTAATAATAGTATCGGCCGGATTTGATGCCCATGTTGATGATGATATGTCCGATATAAAACTTACAACTGACGGGTTTTCCTGGATAATGAGAAAGATATACGACATGGCGGAAAAATATTCCGGGGGAAGGATTATTTCAGTGCTGGAAGGGGGATATTCTCTGGCACGGCTTCCCGAACTGGCAAAAAACCATGTTGAAATTCTTTTAAATATAAATGGTTGACGGATATTTTGACAAAGCCGTCAAACCTGATGGACTCGTAAAAAGTCCGTCAATAATTATTAGTTATTGCAACATAACTTGCAAAGAAATAATGTGTTTATAATTAAATCGCATCCCGGCAGCCAAAGGATTTTTCATCTACCGGGTTGTATGGCACAAGAAACTACGTGTTGGAGGGCAATATGTTTGTAAGCAAATCAATGACCAGTAATGTTATAACGGTTGACAAAGATGCGGGCATCTTAGAAGCAAAAGATAAAATGGCGGCTCACTGCATCAGGCACCTTCCTGTTGTAGAAGAGGATAACAGGCTCATCGGGATAATCACGGACCGTGACATAAGGAGCGCACTTCCTTCGACAGTTATACTTGATTACGAAAACCGCAAGGAAAAAGAGAAAATATCCGACCTGAAAGTAAAGGATATAATGACCATTAATCCTGTAACTGTTTCACCCTCCTACACGATTCAGGATGTGCTGTTGCTCGTTCTCCAGACAAAAGTCGGCGCATTCCCCGTCGTTGACGAAAAGGGTAAACTCCAAGGAATTATTTCGGTCGATGATCTGCTCCGGGCTTTTGTAAATGTTCTCGGTATAGGCGAACCGGGATCTCTTTTATGTATTATTGTTGAAGAGAAGCTCGGACAGATGAAAAAAATTGTCGATGCGATAACGGAGGAAAACGTATCTTTCGGAAGCATCCTCGTCGCACGATACTGGGATGAAGGGAAACGGGCCGTATTCCCTTATCTTCTGACCCAGAATATAAGCCCGATCAAGAAAAAACTTCAAAAAATGGGGTACACTCTTTTGGATCCGATGGAGTGGTATATGGATCAGATAAACAGAGAAAAAAAGGAAAAGGGCGTTAAAAGCAGATAATGACCATGCCGTTAGCAGATATTCTTTACAAGGATCTCCACATCTACTACCTAAAATGGTAAAAAAATGGGAACATGACGGAATCCGGCATACCTTTTTCGGAAAAACATTTTAAGCCGTCGTTCAAAAATAACCGTAACATTTAAATGCCGTGGCCGGCATAAGGAGCCGTAACAAAATGGTCAGAAATGTAATGGTTATTTTGTAACGGCTCCTAACAAAATGGTCAGAAATGTAATGGGTATTTTGTAACGGCTCCTAACGAAATGGTCAGAAATGTAATGGGTATTTCGTAACAGCTCCTAAGGGAAGGTTGATAACATGTATATTAAATGCTGGGGGTCAAGGGGCTCAATACCTGTTTCCGGCAAGGATTACTTAAAATACGGCGGAGACACAACCTGTATTGAAATTAGGACAAAAAGCGGCGACATCATTATAATTGACGCCGGAACAGGAATCAGGAGGCTCGGCAATCAGCTTATCGAAGAGAACCTGTATAAATACAATTTCATATTCACCCACGCACACTGGGATCATCTGATGGGATTCCCGTTTTTCAAGCCCCTTTATTCAAAACGGGCTGAATTTGTTATGCACAGATGCCCCTTTCACAGCAAATTCGTTGAAACAATTCTGTCAAAAGTCATGGCGCCCCCTAACTTTCCCGTAAAATATTCCGATTTAAAGGCAAATATCGTATATGTAGATGCCTGCCCGACCCGATTTGATATAGGTTCCGTAACCGTCATCCCCATACAATTGAGCCACCCGAATAACGGAAGCGGATACAAATTTGTAGAAGACGGTAAATCCTTTGTCTTTCTTACAGATAATGAGCTCGGCTTTGTCCATCCGGGAGGCCTGCCTCTGAAATCCTATCTCGAATTCTCCATGGGAGCAGATATCCTTATTCATGACGCCGAATATACTCCCAAGGAATATGAAAGAAAAAAAGAGTGGGGGCATTCATCATATACCGATGTTCTCTCGATAGCTTTTGAGGCAGGAGTAAAAAAACTGGGGCTTTTCCATTTAAACCAGGAAAGAACGGATCGTGAAATGGATAGAATTGTTGAAGTCTGCAGGCAAAATATCGCCGAAAAGAAGCTCGATATGGAATGCTTCGGCGTTGCAAACGATATGACTTTTATTCTGTAGACACTACAGACAAATTCATAAGGGATGACTGCTTTATAAAAAGGCCCTCTTATTTAGTCGGCAAAGTAAAAAGCTCCATATGCAAGGCGTGCGAATTATGAGGAATGAGGCGTACAAATTAGTACGCCGCAATGACGAAGAATGAAGCATAACGCAGCAGAGGGACTTTTTACGAAGCCGTCAGGGATGATCAATGGTTGACACAATAGAAGATACCATACCCGAAAACCTTATACCGGTACAGGATCTTAAGGGTATCGATACTGTCGGAAGGTATAAAATTTCAAGACAGCTCGGCAAAGGCGGTTCCGGGGTCGTTTACCTTGGGGTTGATCCGTATATAAAAAGAAATGTGGCCATTAAAATGTCGAAGCTGACCACGGACAGGGAAAGAGCGCATTTTTTTGTCGAAGCTCAATCCGCCGGGCGGTTGAATCATCCCAACATAGTTTCAATATATGACGCCGGTCTGTATAAAGAATATTGCTATATAGCAATGGAATACATTGAAGGCGAGACACTCGCAAAATTCTGCAGCAAAGAGAACCTGCTCCCTTTAAACACGGTTATAGAAATTATAATTAATGTGTGCAATGCGCTTGACTATGCGCATAAGCAGAAAGTCATACACAGAGATATAAAGCCCACTAACATAATGATAGATTCTTCCTTATCGCCCAAAATTGCGGATTTCAGCATTGCCCAGATTATTGAAGCAACTGTTGAAATGGGAATTTTCGGAACACCGAGCTATATGTCGCCGGAGCAGTTGAAAGACTCTCAGGTATCCGGCATAAGCGACATATTCTCTCTTGGATGTGTCCTTTACGAAATGCTGGCGGGAGTCAAGGCTTTCCCCGGGGATAATCATTTCGCGATTATGTATAAAATCGGCAATGAAAATCCCTTATCATTGCTTAGTATCCGCCGGGAGATCCCCAGAATACTTGACGAAATAACCCAAAAAGCCCTGGCTAAAAATCCCGGCGAACGCTATCAGACATGCATGGATTTCGCCTATGATTTAAGAGTGGCCCTGAGAGGATTTACAGAAACGGTAAATAACGAAAAGGTAAAGGATGTCGTAGATTTTATGCTTCATCTTCCCTTTTTTAACAATTTCTCGAAAGAGCACATAAAGGAACTCATAACGACCAGTAAAGTCGCCAAAGTCCGCAAAGGAAAGACAATCGTTACCGAAGGCGAAATAGATGATACTTTTTACATCATTTTAAGCGGAAAAGTTAAAATTAAAAAAGGGGATAAAACCATTTCGGTGATCGGGCCCGGGGAATGTTTCGGAGAAATGGCATATATTTGCGGCCAGGCGCGCGCTGCAACAGTTATCGCTGAAACAGACTCCATACTTTTGATAATAAGCGCTCCTCTGCTTGACAGATCTTCAGAGTCTATTCAGCTTCTATTTTTTAAGAATTTTGCCATAACCCTTGTGAACCGTCTCTCTCAGGCATCCTGAGACAGCCCGGACAAGCTGCATTTACTTACATATTATATAAGGCGACCGGAGTCAGAAACAAGATGGTCAAAGTGGAATCCTGTGGAATAACGGATGTCGGAAGGAAAAGGAAAGGAAACGAAGATTCATATTTTCTGGATGAAAACCTCCGCATTTATGTTGTTGCCGACGGAATGGGCGGACATCAGGCCGGTGAAGTGGCAAGCAAGCTTGTTGTAGATACGATAAAAGAGCGCATGAACAGGTATTCGGACGGAAAGACTGATACAATCTGGGCAATTCCAAAAGCTTCAAAATACTCATCATGGCTGGTTTCAGGCATTCTCGAAGCAAACAGGCAGGTTTTCAAGTTATCAAAAAGAAGGAAAGAATTTGAAGGAATGGGCGCTACCGTTTCCGCGGTTTTCGTAACAAAGGAAACTCTGATCGCGGCAAATGTCGGAGACAGCCCGATTTATCTTATCCGCAATAATGAAATAAGCCTCCTTTCGGTGCCTCACACCGCGATGGCCGAATATGCCGCCTTTGCCCCGGCAGGCGCAAAAGCCCTTTCAGATAAATACAGGCATGTAATCACACGTGCTATGGGGAGCAAAGAAACCGTGGAACCCGATTTTCGTGAAATAATACCACACCCGGGCGACATGGTCGTTCTCTGTTCCGACGGACTAAGCGACAAGGTCAAGCCTGAAGAAATAATGGAAATAACCCGGAGCAATCCACCGTCAAAATCAGGCAGGATGCTGGTTGATCTTGCCAATGAACGCGGAGGGGAAGATAACATAACATTAATTGTCCTGAAAATTACCGGCGATTCAAGCTCCCTTTCAGCGCCCGGCAGATCTGTCAATAAAGCCGAAATAAAGCAGGAACTCCATGAGCCTGTTGCAGTTGAATATGACACCGATGAATCCTCAGGCAGGGCTCTGATTAAAAATATTACGACAGACGGCCTCTTTCTCGAAACGAGCGAAATATTTTCAATCGGCCAGAAACTTACTCTAACCGTTTCGGATAAAAACGGAGAGAACTCCGTTACGGCAAATGCAAAAGTTGTAAACAGAAAACCACGCGGCATAGAGCTTAAATATGAAAATCTGACCGGAGAGCAGAAAAGCAAAATAGAATTATTTATCGGGCAGAAAAAATGACAGCTTCGTAAAAAGCTAATATGCGAACGGATTTGAGATTTTTGGGAAATAGATTTTAAAATTGCTGAGCGTTAAAAATCACAAGGCTTTGACCGCCGCAGGCGAAACCTTCTTGTGATTTAGCGAAGTGATTTAAAAATCCCCAAAAAGCTCATTAAGTGAGCATATTTAGACTTTTTACGAAACCACCAAAAAAAATAAGATAATGGACAATCTCATAAAAAAAGCCGCCAAAGAGCTTGCAAAATCAAAGAGGGTCGTCGCCCTCACCGGGGCCGGAGTTTCCGTGGAAAGCGGTATACCGCCTTTTCGCGGAAAGGGCGGATTATGGGAAAAGATCGACCCTATGGAATTTGCGCATATTGATTCATTCATGAGAGATCCGGCGAAAGTCTGGAATATTCTGATCAGAGAGATGAAAGATATCGTCGACAGGGCCAGACCGAATGACGCTCATAAGGGACTTGCAAGACTTGAAGAACTCGGGATTCTCAACATGGTCATAACCCAGAATGTTGACGGGCTTCACCAGATGGCCGGAAATACTGACGTTATAGAATTTCACGGGAACTTTGCATGGCAAAAATGCCTTGATTGTTCTAAAAAAACAGAAACTTTCAAAATCTCTCTTGATGAAATTCCGCCGAAATGCGCATGCGGAGGTATCTTAAGGCCGGACTGCGTTTTTTTCGGTGAAATGATACCGGCAGAACATCTTTTACGTTCAAGAAAAGCGGCTTATGAATGCGAGATAATGCTTGTTATCGGAACATCGGCAGTTGTCCAGCCTGCGGCATACATACCTGTAGCCGCAAAAGAGTCGGGAGCAAGGATAATTGAAATCAACCCTGAAAGCACTCCACTTACCGGAAGCATAAGCGATTATATCATAAAGGGAAATGCCGGGGAAGTCATGAAAGCAATCGTATCTGAAGTGGAAATTCTCCTGTAGAGTATAAAATGACTGTACTTGAAAACGGCTGGGTAAAAAGAGTATCCGTCACGCCCCCTTCCCTGAAAGACAATACGGCGGATGCCGACAGGCTTGAAAGAGCGTTAATGGCCATTCTCAAAACGGAAATGGTCGATATTGACCTGTCCATTCTTGTAAATCTCCCGGAGCTGCTCAGAAAGGGTAATTATAATTTACGCTGCGTTCTTTTTAAAGATCATAAAAAATGGTGTCTTTCCGGAATATCCTCCGATGATACGGACAGGTTAACCGGCCTTGCGGTCGATCTTGGCACAACCACTGTTGTATTAAGATTACTTGATCTTTCAACCGGCCTTGCTTTAGCTGAAAGCTCTTTCACC
>JAUYEO010000006.1 GCA_030689795.1 Desulfobacterales bacterium
ATGCAGGAAGGTATATATTGAATGTGCTTCCTATTCCTATTTCGCTGTATACGTTGATGAATCCGCTGTGATTCTTGATTATTCCATAAACCGATGCAAGACCGAGACCTGTACCCCTTCCGATCTCACGGGTAGTAAAAAAAGGATCAAAAACTCTCTGTCTCGTTGCCTCATCCATTCCAATACCCGTATCTGTTATTGAGATCCTGACATACCTGCCGGGCTGTACCGCAAAAGGCTTAATATAGGTCTCATCTATCAAAACGTTTCCAATGACAATATAAAGATTACCTCCCGAAGGCATTGCCTGCCATGCATTCACATAAATATTCAAAAGCGCATGCTCTATCTGGCTCTGATCGGCTTTAACAGACCATACATTCTCCTGAAGCTTCGTTTGAATATTTATCTCCTTTCGCGCGCGGCTGAAGAGTCTCGAAGTTCTTTCAACAAGTTCATTCAAGTCCGTATCTTTTATATAATATTTTCCGCCCCGCGCAAAACCAAGTATCTGTCTTGTAAGGCTTGCGGCATTTTCAACCGAATCCTCCATTTTTTTGAGATTTTCATAATATGGATCCGACGGATCAATATCCATAAGCATAAGGGATATGTTTCCCTGTATATTCATTAAAATATTATTGAAATCATGGGCAATGCCTCCTGCAAGAGTGCCTATTGCCTCCATTTTTTGTGCGTGCCGCAATTCATGTTCAAGCTTTTTGTGTGCTTCCTCGGTCTGAATGCGTTCTGTAATATCGCGTATTAATCCACGAAAACCGACCGGCACATTATCCGGACCTTTGGCAAGGGCTATTGAAGCCTCAACAAAGCGATCTGAGCCGTCTTTTCTTTTAACCTTCCAGTCCAATAACTTCAAAGATCCGCCTGTTTTGAAAACAGTATTGAATGCCTCAAAGATCTTCTTTTTATTCTCTTTATCAACGCTGCCGCGGTAGTTTCTTCCTGTCACCTCGTCTTTGGAATAACCCAATATTCTGCAAAGCGATTCATTGCAAAAAACTATGTTTCCCTTCAGGTCAACTTCATAGTAACCATCATCCATACTGTCTAATATATTCTGATATTTTTCCCTGTTTTCGGATAATTCTCTCTCTTTTTGCTTGTAAAGCCTCAGGTCACGAATAAGGAGAAGTATGTACGGAACACCGTTATCTTTTACCATTATGGAATTTACTTCAAGAGGAATCACCTCGCCATGTTTGCTTATATATTCTATCTCATACGCATTCCGTTTGTCATAACCGGCTTTTCTTCCTTTCTGTCTTTCAATCATCTGTAAAAGGTATTTCTCCGGGATTACATCTTTTATATTGGCTTTGAGAGCTTCTTCCCTGTTGTAACCGGTAAATTTAAGTCCGGCTTCATTTATAAAAGCTATGTTGCCCTGCAAATCATGATAAAGGACGACATCCGCGCAGGCCTCTGCCAGATCATTAAACCTATCAACATACTCACCAAGCTCCGCTTCAGCACGTTTGAGTTTTTCCGCTTCCTTTTGAAACTCTTCTTTTGATATGTTCTCCGACATAAATCACTTCCCGAACAGTAATTAAAAATATGTTTGTGATAAATGCTCAAAATCGTTTAGCACAGAAATAACTGCAAGGTCAAATTAAAGGATTGTAATCTGGCAGGCGCATGATCCTGATGCGGTTTTAAAAAACGAAAGCCGATTCAGCCGAATAAATATTATCTAAAGGTACAAAGCGTTTATTATTTTATTGCTTTCTTTAAGGGCCTCTTTGCAGGAATCTTTGAAAAATTCCCGGATATTTTCAAGGTACAGGGATCTGCCATCGTCATGGCCCGATAAAAGGGCGCTTTTCCCTTCATATACAGAGGATAAAAAAACCTCATAAACATCATTAAAATGTTTATTATTATTTATGATGCTTTTGTAGAGATCGAGATCCTGCGCAAAAAGGCGGCCTATAAGGTCATAGTTTATTCTGAAGACGGGAGTTGAGCATGAAAGCGCACTGCCGGCATCCATATTCATCTTCTGGAGCGTTCGCCCCATGCAAATTGTCAGAAAATGAGTAAGTCCCTGAACAACAGCCATATGCCTGTCATGAACGGAAGGATCCATGACGGTTACAAAAGCCCCCTTTGAAATATATTCATTTTCAAGCCATTTCAACCGTCTCTCTCCCCTGCCCGGACATAATATGACATTCTGACCTTTTATGGAATCCGTGAAAGGCCCGAATAACGGATGTGTGCCTATTACATCGGCTTCAGTATTATCGAGCATATTTTTTAAAGCCGCTTCCTTCAACGAACAGAGATCCATCAAAAGCTGATCTTTTCGCAGGAGAGGACCTATTTGTCCTGAAATTGCAATTGCAGCATCAAGGGGAACACTCAGGATAACTACATCGCATTCATTTATTATATCTGTGTAAGTAATTTCTGTTTTTCGGCCTGAAACCAGAACCATGTATCCGGCATCGGAAAAAAATTTTCTGAACCACTGCCCCATGCTTCCCGTTCCGCCGATTATACCTATTGATATCCCTTTACTCATCTGCCTACGGCCCTCTGTCTCAACAGATGATCGGCCAGAACAAGGCTTACCATCGATTCACAGACCACATTAATCCTCGGTATTGCTGAAACATCATGCCGTCCTTTTATGGATATGGATCTTTCATGCCCTGACAGATCAACAGTCTTCTGCTCTATTGCAATTGAAGGAATCGGCTTGACTGCAACCCGGATCACAATATCATCTCCGTTGGATATTCCGGCAAGAATCCCGCCGGAATTATTGGTCGAAAAACCTTCCGGAGTTATAGGGTCGTTATTTTCGGAACCTGGCATTGACGCGGCTTTAAAACCGGCGCCGATCTCGACTCCCTTGACGGCGCCTATGCTCATCAGGCCTTTTGCAAGATCGGCATCAAGCTTGTCAAAAACAGGCTCACCAAGGCCGGCAGGAACTCCCTTTGCCGTGATTTCCACAATGCCCCCGATGGAGTCGCCTTTCTTCTTAACGTCATTTACCCGTTTTTCCATTTTCAGAGCAGCCTTCATATCAGGGCAGAAGAACATGTTTCCGGATACGGCGTCATGATCGCGCATTCCGGCTTTGATTCCTCCAAGCTCAATTGTATACGCACATACGCTTATCTTCTCACGCCCCAGCAGTGCTTTCGCAACCGCACCGGCAGCCACCCTTGCAACCGTTTCCCTTGCCGAGGCCCTTCCGCCTCCCCTCCAGTCTCTTATACCGTATTTGGCATGGTATGTTATATCACCATGTCCGGGTCTGAAAACATCCGCATATTTTTCGTAATGACCTGAATGAGGGTCCCTGTTTTTTATCATTATCATTACAGGAGTTCCTGTTGTAACTCCATTAAACACCCCTGACATCATAATTGCTACATCAGGTTCTTTTCTTGAAGTGCTTGCTGTCGACCCCCCCGGTTTTCGCCTGTCCAGCATATCCTGAATAAGCTTTTCATCAAGAGGTATTCCCGGAGGACAACCGTCTATAACAACACCAACCCCTTCTCCGTGCGATTCACCCCAGGTTGTAATTCTGAACAATGTTCCGAATGAGTTTCCGGGCATTATCGTTTTTCCTTTACAGTTTCAATCAGTTTTATTATATCACGGCATACACCGCTTATATCAAGATAATCCGTATCAACATAATAATCCATCGTCTCTTCATAAAAGCGATTGCGGGTCAATAATATCTCGTCAATCTCTTCAAATGTTCCTTTTACGGTAAGGGCCGGCCTGAAATCTTTTGTTCCGTGATCCTTTTTTATTCTTTCTCTTATTGTCAAAGGTGTTGCCCTGAGCCATACAACAATTCCTGTTTTCTTCATATACCCGGCATTATCGCCGTCAAGAACTGCTCCTCCGCCTGTTGCAACAACATGCTTTTCGAGCGCAGAAAGTTCCCTGATGATATTTTTCTCAATTCTCCGGAATTCGTCCCATCCTGATGTTTCAACAATTTCAGAAATTGATTTATTGGCGCGGGTTACAAGTTCGACATCGGTGTCTGTGAATTTCATACCCAGATTTGCGGCAAGAAGCTTTCCAACCGAACTCTTCCCGGTGCATCGGTATCCTATAAGATATATGTTCATACCCGCTTCAGCCTATCTCCCGGCCAAGAGTCTCGAGAACATTCCAGAAATCCGGGAAAGACTTTTCAACACATTTTTCATCTTTTATAAAAATGCCGGGTGTCCTGAGTCCTGCAACGGCAAAACTCATGGCAATTCTATGATCGTTGTATGTGTCAATCTCAGCCCCTCGGGGGGTTCCGCCTTTAACCGCGAGATCCGTTCCGGTACAATTTGCCTCTATGCCTGTTTTTGAAAGCTCATTCACAACGGCGGATAAACGATCGCTCTCTTTTTCTTTCAGATGGCCGACATTCTTTATAACAGTGGTTCCTTTCGCAAAAGATGCGACAACAGCAAGGGTTGGAACCATGTCCGGCATATCGGCCATATCCGCCTCGATTCCCGAAAGAGACCCTCCCTTTACTGAAATGCCGTCTTTTTCAAATACTATTTCACAACCCATCTTTTCAAGCAGCCGGACAAACTTAAGGTCACCCTGGCGCGATTCTTTCGTAATTCCTTTTACCTTAATTTTAGATCCTGTAACGGCGGCGGCAGCCCAGAAATATCCCGCCTGCGAACAATCCGGCTCGACATAATGATTCCCGGCCCTGTAACACCTGCGCCCTTCAATACCGAATTTTAAATATCCGTCGCGTTTTACATCTACACCAAACTTTGCCATTATATCAATTGTCATGTCTATATACGGTTTTGATACAGGACCTTCAATAACTTCTATTTCTACACCTCTCTGTGTGTACGGCGCAATTAAAAGAATAGAGGAAAGGAACTGGCTGCTTAAATTACATTTCAGCTCGATCCGGCCTCCCTTTATATTTCCGCCTTTTATTACAACCGGCGGACATCCGTTATTATTAACCGATCGAGCGGCAACTCCAAGACTGCTTAAACCATCCAGAAGATCCTTAATCGGACGCTCAGACATGCGGCTGGTCCCGGTCAGCGTATACTCGCCTTTACCGAGAGCGGCGACGCCGGTCAGCAGGCGCATGGATGTTCCCGAATTGCCGAGAAATACCGGTTCATGGCAGGCTTTAAGAGCCCCTTCATTCCCGTGAACCGTGATTTCCGTTTTAACATCATCAATCCTGACGCCCATTTGCCGCAAAGCTTCAAGAGTAAGGAGAGTATCGTCACTTCTGAGGCAGTTCTTTAACGTGCAGATTCCATCCGATAATGCCGAGGCAATCAGAAGTCTGTGTGTATAGCTCTTTGACCCCGGAACAGTTACTTCGCACCGATTAATGATTCTTGGAAATATTTCTACCATATCTGTATATACTATTTTTTTCTCATTAAGTTAGGACGCCGATTTTCGCCGATATCCGCAGATAGACAGGCTGTTAGGCTGTAGGCTTTTAGCTAAAAACCTAAAGCCTAAACGCCTACAGCCTATAACCTATAGCCTACAGAGCATTCAGAACAGCCTTTTTCATAACATCGACCGGAGCTTTTATTCCGGTCCATAATTCAAACTGGAAGGCCCCCTGGTGAACGAACATGGAAACACCATCAATCGTAATGCAGCCTGCCTTTTTTGCTTCTGTCAACAAACGGGTTTTCAACGGATTATAGACGATATCCATCACAACCATACCTTTTTCAAGATACCTTCTTTCCACCGGCATTACATCCGTATGAGGCGTCATCCCGACAGGAGTCGTATTTATCAAAATATCATATTTCATTTTACCTATATCGTTTAACGGACGATAATCCGCGGAAAGATCTCCCGCAAGCCGTTCCCCTTTATCCGCGCTCCTGTTTATGACAGTTATTTTTCCGCCTTCTTTCTTTATGCAGAATCCGACAGCGCGGGCGGCTCCGCCGGCCCCGATGACTGCAATGTTCTTTCCTTTGATCACCGTCTTTTCAGACAAAGCTTTTACCGCGCCAAATCCGTCGGAGTTATACCCCTTGAGACACCCGCCATTATTTATTATCGTATTTACCGCACCGATTTTTAAAGCAATATCGTCCGCTTCGTCCAGATACTTCATTGCCTCTATCTTGTGCGGAATTGTGATGCTCGCGCCTTTTATGCCGAGAGTTCTTACCGAGATGAGCGCATTTTTTATATTTTTAACGCCAAAGGCAAGATAGACGCCTTTGTAACCGGTAAATTCAAATGCCCTGTTATGCATGACAGGACTTAAGGTATGGGATACCGGATCACCAAAGACGGCATAAACCGAAATATTTGAGTCGAATGTCATTTTATCCCTTTACCGGCCTGATCTCTTAAACGATCCGTATATGCCTTCGCTTGCCAGCGGGTATGATCCAAGGCATTTTAAAAAAAGACAAAGTTTTTTCATTTTCTTTATTGTCCCGGCAACAATCTTATCTTCTACATGCCCTTCAAGATCAACGAAAAAAAAATAACTCCAGTTTTCATGCTTTGTAGGCCTCGACTCAAGCTTAACCATGTTTATCCCTGCTTCGGCAACCGGTTTTAATGCCTTGTATAATGCTCCCGGAACATGAGCTGTTACGAACATGATGGAAGTTTTATCGGAACCTGTTCTTTTTATATCATCTTTTCCAATAACAAGAAACCGCGTAGTGTTCCGTGATATATCTTCAATTTTTGATGCCGCTACCTGAAGATTGTAGATGTGCGCTGCCTTGCTGCTTGCAATAGCTGCTGATTTCGGATCATCCGAAGCTTTCCGTGCGGCATGAGCAGTGCTGTCACATTCCACAAGAACAGCTCCGGGAAGCTTCTTCTGTATCCATTTCCTGCACTGGGCAAAGGCCTGAGGATGTGAATAAATTATTTCTATTTCACCCGGCGTATCGTTCTTTGACAGAAGATCATGGGATATGGGGTGATATAATTCAGCGCATATTTTTAAATCCGATTCAAAAAAAAGGTCGAGAGTATAGTTAACCGAACCTTCAATGGAGTTCTCAACTGGGACAACCCCATAATGGCAGGCGCCCTTCTCCACTTCGCAGAATATATCACGTATTGTCATCTGCGGCACATAATCGACAGA
>JAUYEO010000011.1 GCA_030689795.1 Desulfobacterales bacterium
AGTCTTGGATGGGTTTGGAGATCAATCGCGAAAAGACCCAAGTGGTGAACCTGAGAAAAGTAGGAGAAACCTTGGACTTTTTAGGAATCACCTTTCGTTTCGACCGAAGCTTGTATAGGAATTGGAAGAAGCGATATCTCACGCTTCCGTCGTCAGCGCGAAGAACTTCTCACGGTTCATCTGCTCATCTTGCTTCAGGTGCCCACTCTGGGTCATCCTCTGTTCCAGGTGGCTCAGATGAAGTTGCGGATGGTTCGCGGCATACCAGACCAGGTCGTACCAGTCGCGACCCTTGACCCGGCTCTTCCATCGCCTACATTGGTCGCTGAGGTGAGCAGCGAAAAATCGAGATCTTCTGAAAAACGGTCCATCCCGTAGAGAATCCGAAGAGCGGTGCCGCCGTAAAAGGCTGCCTTCTCGAAGAATTTGCTTCGCCAGAGACCGAGAAGGGCAATCTCCTGCATGATTTCCCGAAGGGCCCTCATGTGGTCATCAACACTTTGAGATTCATACCGGTGCAGCATGCGGGCAATTGCCTCATTCATGACCGTTACTCTTTCCGCCCAGCCGGCGGACCAGACCGCTCAGCAACCGGAGCTTCCGGGACCGGTATTGATCCGCAATCAGAGAGATCGTCTCGTCATTCAACCTTCCCAGGCCCTCGGGATCTATCCGCAGGCTGTCCAAGAGATAAGTCCGTATTTCTGCCTGGGTGCGAATCGCCGTTCCCCGGTCAGCCTGGATCTTATCCGCCAGGGCCTTTTCCGGAGTGGCGATTAGGAAAGAACGTCCGTTTTCGAACTCCACCTGGTCGATGCCGATACGGTAGGCGTTCATGGGAATGCCGCGGTAAATGAAAAGGCCGACAGGGGTGAAAAAACGCCTGCCCCTGGCGTTGGTGACCGATGTCATCGCTTCCACTCTCTCCGGAATCAGGCCGTAATAATGCAAGGCGGTTTCGAGTGACACATAGGAGGGCCCGGAGATTCTTCTTCGCAGTTCCTCTACATTTTTTCCACCCTCCTGAATTGCAGGAGAGATATAGCATAATTCGACACAGTATGTCGACAAATATTCGACATACTGTGCATAATTTACAATTTACTCCGACGATGACGAGAACATTTGAAGATTCCATTATCAAGAAAAATGTTCTCTTAATGTTCAATACGACCTGTTACGACATTTTTCCATGATCAAAACTCTCCGCAAAATTACAATATCAGGCAGTCGGCAACAAGCTCCCAGAGGTATTTCACGGTAAGATTTTCCATGCCGTATTCTTTTTTGATGCTGTTCAACTGTCCGTGGCAACTATGGCAGGGGACAACTATCATTTCGGCGCCTGTCGCCCTGATCTGCCCCATTTTCTTTTTACCGTAAAGGATTCGTTCCGCGTTGTACCCGGTTGTGAGCGTGCCGCCGCCTCCTCCGCAGCACAACTGGTTCTCTTTTGTCGGGTAAAGATCGACCCAGTTCTCCAAACACTGGTCAAGGATCCACCTCGGTTCATCATAATAAGCGTGACCGAATATATTTTCGGCCTTTCTGCCGTAATTGCAGGGATCATGATATGTGGCAGGAACCTTGAATCGTGACTTGTCGAGCTTGATTCTCCCTTCTTTTATGTATTTAATAAGAAGATCAAACACGGTATACGTTCCGATTTTTTCAAGCTCTTTGGGGTACCATTTTTTAAGACCAGACCTGGTCGCAAGATATGCGTGCCCTCACTCCGGCCAGAGGAGATTCTTTATTTCAAGCCGCTTCATTTGCTCCACGATTCTTCCGGCCATTATTTTAACGGCTTCATCATCTCCGGTAAAAAGCCCCCAGCTTGTTCCCTCCCAGTTCTCCGAGGTTATTGTCCAGTCTTCTTTTGCGGCATGAAATATTTTCCACCAGTATTTCAGGTCTTCAGTGTGGGTATTGACAAGCTTGTTGTGGATCGTCGTAAGGAGGTTGGCGCCTTTTTGGTCTATAGGAACTTTAAAGCCCTCAAATCCCGGCTCTTCGGCTATTTCACCGGCAACATCTTCCACTATATAAATAAAATCTTCTTTGGGAAGAGCAAGGTTATTTCCGGTTTTAAGAGCTGCTTCAAGACCCTTTTGAAGTACTCCCGGAACTTTATCTCTGTCGCGAAGTCCTCTTATGTTTCTTACGAGATCGGGAATCCGGATTTCCATGGGGCAGACATGTTCGCATTTGCCGCACATGGTGCATATCCACGGCCATTTTGCATTCACGACCTCATCTTCAAAGCCAAGTCCCACCATTCTGACCAGCATTCTCGGGTCAAATCCGTCTATCCCCGAAGCAGGGCAGGAGCTTGAACAGAGGCCGCATGTTATGCAGAAATCATGAGAAAAGGGGAATGTTTTGAATCTGCCGTGATTCAATTCCTCAATACCGATTACCTTTTCCGTCTGATTCATTTTTGCTCCTTCTGTTTTTTTGAATCACCTGACCCAAGAGCCTTTAAAGTATTTTCAAATTTATCGGCAGTCTGCGCAAATTCATACCCCATGTTTGAGGCAAGAGTATTAATCTCAAGGCGCTCTTTCTCAAAATTCATGTGTGAAAAAGCATCCTTTAACTGTTCGACCCTGTTTCGGGCAAAAATATTTCCTTCTTCCGAGTGGCAGTTTCCGGCATGACATGTAAGCACAAGTACGCCTTCGGCATTATTCTGAAAGGCCGAGAGTATGTATTCCATGGAGACAAATCCGGAACAGGGAACCTCGACCACCTTCAGATTTTCAGGCAGGCTGTATCCCATGCAGATGGCAAGTTCTTTTGCGCGGACTGCCGAACGGCTGCAGCAGAAAGCAATGATAAAAGGGGATGACTTTACGATGCTTGCTGCCTGTCTGATTTCATCCGCTGCATTCCTGTTGTCCGGAAGATTCAATGAAATGGCGCCTCTCGGGCACTCTGCAAAACAGATTCCGCATCCTTCGCATGCGTCAGGCATGACGGAAGGCCTGATATCAAGGTCAATAGCACGGTAAGGGCAGCACCGGTAGCAGGTAAGACATCTGACACACAAGCCGCTTCTGATCTCGGCTTTTGCTTTCGGCTCTTTATTATCATCCGGTATGCCGGAAGTCAGAATCGCAGCATTAGCGGAATCGGTTATATTGTCGACGGCATTCAGAACGCTTCTTGACGGTCCCGCAACAAAGATTCCCTTCCTGTTTGTATATATGCCTGTCCGATGCAGGTTCCCGGATTGAAGGAATCCGTCTGCTCCCGCATGAAGACCGAAAACCGCTGCAAGCTCTTTCAGATAACCGGACGGAGATATGGTTTCATCAACAACGGTAAGCGCCGGTGTAATTCTGAAATTAAGACGGGTTATCTCATCAATCAGTTCAATTGAGACTTTTCCTTCATTATCCTGCAGAATCCGGGGAGAGGTATTTGTGAATTTAAAATATACCGTTCCGGCTGTTTTAGTTTCCCTGTACAATTTTTCGAGGCCGTTTCCCGCAACCTTCAGATTGCCTGTCAATATGTAAGTTTGCAGATTAAAGTCCGTCTGGAGCTTCAGGGAAGCAAGCATGATTTCTTCTGCAGTTACCGGATTGCTTTCATGTCCAAGACCGGTAAGAAATACGATTTTACCGCCTTGCGGAAGTTTTTTAATGGTATCCTTTACAGGAATTGCGGAGCCGGCAAGAAAGGAGAGGGGTAAAATATCCGGGGCGGGTTTTAAATCATAGGCGGAAAAGTTGGGCTTTCTCTCATATTCTTCGGCTATAACGACGCCGGATATTTTTTTTGAAATGGTTTTTCCACCGCTTCCCATGAGAATCGTAAAATCACCGGCACAACCCCGGCAGGAAAGAATTTTTGTATCCGTCAGGATATGCGCCGGATCAATTCCCGCAGTTTTGAAGAGTTCCAAAGAGGATGATGTAAGGTTTTCCGTTGACGCAATTTTTAGTTCGTTACCGCCTTCAAGGATCTCCTTTGCCGTATTTGCAGCGCATATGCCGTTTCCAATAACAAGAATCATGACGAACCCTTCAGTTTGCTTTAAGATATTTTGCGACATCCCATGCTGTTTTTACAGCATGGGTGATGCTTTCTGCTATGGATA
>JAUYEO010000031.1 GCA_030689795.1 Desulfobacterales bacterium
AAACCGGTGTGAACATACAGTTCTTTTGGATCATTTTCCTGTTTTCTTTCAAGAAAATTATATTCCTCTCTGAAAAAAGCCTCCGTCATCTCGCTCACCTGCTCCTGACTGGAAATTGCCATGTCCAGAAGGCGGCTGCACGCCAGAAGACGGGCCATCTGATCGAGTTTTTCCTTTGTTGCTGCTTTGTCATATCTCATGAGAGCCGCATCCAGCAAATCTCCTTTGAGCGATACTTCAAATCCCAACCGTTTAAGCACATTTCCAAGAAAATTAATTCTTAGAGAACGCCGGTAATATGTCCCGACGCCTCCTGAAAATTGCAGCGTGATATAATTCTGGTTGCTGTCTTTACTGCAAAGCGTATCAATTGTTGCAAAATGATATCCGAAGCGCGCGCTCATGTTCATATAATCCTTTGCTATCAGCACATAACTGATTGCGGCATCCTGCACGTCTCCTGATATTGCTCCCGAAGCCATGAGTGTCATAAAATCGCCCATACTGAAATTAATTGCTCCCGACCATGTTATTCCCGGATGCGTAAAGCCTTTCCACACCGCTTTGAACGGAATAGATTCCACGCTGTCAGGCGTAATGATGTCACAGGTGGAGAGTCCGAATTTAAGGCCTCCTCCGATGTCAATCAGTTGAAAGAACATCGGAAGGTTTGCGGTCAGTTTCACGGAAGTCATGCCTTTTTCTGCGGTTTCTCCGAAAGCAAACATCTGTTTCATGGACTGTTCGTGGGTGAAGCGGATAATGTCATGAATACTTTGGCACCCTTCGGGCGTGAAAGACGGGGATTTCGGATCTGTCAGATGAAGCGGCGAAATATGATCAAGGATTCGTCTGGTTTTCTGATATACCGGACTTTCAAACATGGGGCGTTTGGCAGGTTTTATCTGTTTTTCGAGCGACGGCACCGCGCCCTGCCAGACTTTTGAAATATCAGCGTACAAAGTAACCATACCCCGGTTTGCAAGAACCGATGTGGCCTTTTGGGTATTCGCCAGCATCGGCACTCCGAATTCGCGGGCTACGGAAGCCAGATGACTGGTTGAGCTTCCCATATCGGTTATTATTCCACGCAGTTTGCCGATAGCTTCGGCATATTTCGGCGATGCGGTTTTGGCGGCAAGAATGGAATTGGGGGGAATATCTCTGAGCGGGATGTCCGGGGCTGCAATAAAAACTTTGCCGATTGCCACACCCGGTGATGCTGCTTTTCCGCCTGAAATCAGAACCGGATACTCTGTCTCATTCACTTCGATTTTTTGTTCCGGGGTTTTTGTTTCTGCAATATGCAGGGGTCTGGATTGCAAGATAAACAGTTTTCCATGTTTATCCACTGCCCATTCTACATCCTGAGGACTTCCGAAATATTCTTCAAGCATCAGCCCGAAATTCCTAAGCTGAAACACAGCATCATCGTCAATGGCGGGAATTTGTCTTTCGGATTCGGGTATTTTTTCCAAATCAATGCCGCCGCCGCTCAGATTCACCATCCGAAATTCTTTTGAACGAATGATTTTTTCCACAATGATATTTCTTTTTTTGTCTGCCACAAACACATCCGACGAAGCGCTTCCGTCAACCAGATACTCCCCAAGACCGGAGACCGCATTGATTTTGACAGTATCAGAAGAAGGGGCGGACGGGTGCTTTGTATAAAGCACGCCGCTGGCTTTCGGATCAAGCATCACAATCCCTGCCGCACACATGGGAGTTTCCCGGTCATCCAGCCCGGAATGCATCCGGTAAGAAATTGCCCGTGCCGAATATTTGCTGGCAATAACTGTTTTATAGGCATGAATGATGTTGTCTTTGGTTACATTCAGTTCCGTCGAATACTGACCGGCAAATGAGGCTTCCGTATCTTCGCCGATCGCACTGCTTCTGACGGCAATATGCACGCCCGGCACGGTCTTCTGCTCAAGCACGGCATAAGCGTTCATCAATGCTTCTTCAATTTCGTAAGGAACCGGCGACTGCATAATCATGTTTCTGAGTTTAAGGCTGACCTGTTCAATCTCTTCGCCCGATTCAACAGACAGATCCTTCAATGCTTCGGCAACAGGCTCTGTCAGGCGGTTTGCATCCATGAATTTTTTAAATGCATACGCAGTTACCGCAAATCCGTCCGGCACCGGCAAGCCCAAAGAATTTCGGATTAGCGCAAGATTTCCGGCTTTTGAGCCTGTCATTTTCTTCATTTTCACACTTGTTACGGCATCAAAAGGAATAACCATATCCTTGCTTATAAATTCAAATCCGGGGCGGAACTCTTTCTCGATGGCATCGCCGATAACATCCCTTGCACGGATAAGCGATGACGCATCCCTGCCGGATAGTCCTTCAAATGATGAAATAATGTTGGTTATTGCTGTTAAAAGCTCCTGATATTTCATCCTTACCCATTGAAGCGTGAACGGCTTGCCTCCGTAATATGCTTCCTCCAAATCCGCAATCCGGTGAAGCGCAAGATAATTGTTTTTAAGCAGTTCTCTGAAATGGCGATATCTTTCAGCCTGTTCGCCCTCAAGCGGAGTAAGCAGAGTGCAGGCATCTTCTTTCTTGAAAAAATTGTATAATTTTAACATGTTATCTCTCCCTTCGATTTTCGACCTTGTTACGAGGCTCTGCCTCGTGACAAGATAAGATCAATTGAATAGATTTCGATATCCTCTGCAAACTTTGAAAGCACGACCCTTTAAATACAGGCCGGGCTTTGATTGTTTGGCTCCCCGGAGCTGGTGAAGCCGGGCTTTGGGTCAGCGTACATTCGACCTGGGATTTACTCGCAGAATACAGAAAGAATTTCGCCAAAGTAGATCCTGTGGTAGTCTTTTTTCGCATAGTTATCTTGAATTGTCTTGTCGACAAAACCGCTTGGATCCATGTCCTGAAAATATATTTTCCGGCATTCAAGAATGAATATCGCCTCGTTATATGATGGGGCGGCGACTCTCCTGGAGGCCTTCAAGGTGAGCCCTGTTTTGGACAGTTTGTCGCCATCCCGCCCGGAGATCGTGCCAAGTGTCAGCAGATCCTTGCGATACTTCTCGGGAAAAGCGCACAGGGTGAACGAATCCGATTGCTCAATATACTTGCGTGTGTGTCGTTGAGGTCTTACGACAATTTGAGCAAAAGGTTTCTGCCACATACTGCCGATGCTGCCCCACGCCACAGTCATCATATTACACTCGTCAATGGTGCCGGCCGTCAGCAATAGCCACTGTTTCATCCACAGATTAACAACATCGACAGATAACTCTGTCACGTTAACTTCACGCATTGTATCTCCTTTCGCATTCTACGGTCGGGTTCAGAATTTCGCTGTTTCCCATAGGGGCAGACGTACAAGCACAAGCCACATACTGCCAACTCAGCGTCTTTTTTCTTCATCGCAGCAAAGTTGCGGTCACACTTGCCGGCATCAAACCGTTTCTCACGCGGTTCGGTTGCACGAAAAGATTCCCCTGTGAAAGCATTGACAGGACATATCTCTACACACTCATTACAACTGCCACAGCGTTCTTCCATCGGCTTCCCTGTCACCGGTAACGGAGCATCGGTGAGAACTGTGGCCCAACGCACTCGCGGCCCTTCTTCGGGGGTCACCAATAAGCAGCTTTTACCAATCCAGCCCAGCCCGGCCAAATGAGCCGCCAGTTTGTGCGAAAATGCCGCACAGATCCGTTCGTCATCAACCCGTTTCGACGCCGGGACAGGTAAAGCCTGCCAGCCTTCTCGTTGAAGCAGGCTACTCACACGTGAGACGAATAAATCAAGCCGCTGGTTGATAACTTCATAGCTATGGTGCTTATAGTTTACTGCCACCGCTCGATTGGCACGGTGCGGCAGTTGATCAACAATGGTGTGCAGCAACACAATCCCGACGGAAATTGCACGAGGATAAGCTGCTATCACTGGTCCGCCTTGAGCCAGGATCGCATCATGAGCCGGCGACAAGTCGGCTACACCGTAAAAATCTGCTCCCCACGTCTCGGCAATTTCCTTTATCCTGATATTCATATCCATTGGCAACTCCCTGTAACCTCAAGTATATATGACCAGCAGCAGTAGGCGCTTTCCAGTGCCCTGCTGCTGGAAATGTGATCAAATTAAAAACAACAAAATCGATCCTTGTACTTTTCTAATGCTGCAAGAGAGTTATTTTGCGCCAAAAACAAGCTTCAGCAAATCAGTAGTCCGCTTGGCGGGGTTCCGGCGGATAGCAGCTTCCTCTATTGCCATATAATGGAAGATTCCGTCCACCCCCTTCTCTAAGACATAATCTGACAGATCGGCTTTCACTTCCGGCACAAATGGTATGGATCTGTATCGTTTCATAACATTATCATAAGCCTTGGCCACTCCCACTTCTGCAAGGCTGTCTTTAACAACGGGCTGCATCTCTGCCGACAAAGAGGAAGACA
>JAUYEO010000043.1 GCA_030689795.1 Desulfobacterales bacterium
GGGTTGATCTTTATGTCCGCCTGGATGTTGTACCATTGGCGCGGCATCTCTCCGGCCGGTAGTAAAATCGCTTTCGGTTTCATTCTGTTTCCTCCTTATCAAAAGATTATGCCTTGCCTAAAAAAACAACAAAGCCCGCTGAATTCACAGCGGGCTCAAATTAGCGGCTTTATACAGATCACAAACGGCACACCTCAGAGCCCGTTATCCGGGCCAACACCAGTTCGTATCGGCTGCCGTACCGGCAACCGTAAAATTCTTCTTGAAGTTCGGCTTGATTTCTGTATTTTGCATAGCTCTTATTAAAAGAACAGGCGCTCCTTTGTCAAGTAAAAATTACAGACACTCCGGATCAAATACGACCGGCTGACCGGAATATGATATCGCCCTGCTCTGATTCTATAGCGCCAAAAAAAATCTTGTGTTTCAAAATGGCCGTGATAAACTGATTTCACATTTATTGCAGTTTAAATGCCGGGTATGAAAATCTGGTGTCATGGAGAAATAACTCCGATAATATAAGCTATTGTGCAGGTAAAAGGGAAAAATATGACCGATTAGTAAAAAGTCCGGTTCTGATCATGGCGTAATTGTTTTTTTTGGAAAATGACTTTTTACAGACTTGTTACATAAATTCATGCAGCCTAAATTCGTTTAATATACGAATGCGGGGGGCCCAATGTTTTTGGGGCGAATTCTTTTTTTTGGATAGGGCACTTTCAAGCCCGAGCCCGTCAGCTAACCTCGCAGGCATTTGAAAGGGCAATTGACAGCGCAATTTAAAAGCCGCCGGTCTTGCACCGGCGGCTTTTTTTATGGCAACACACATATCGTAACTTTATTACGGAGGATATATGGTTTCGGATGAAAGCAAAGCAAATAATTATTATTTCATCAAAATATTGAACGCTGTTATGGGAGCGCCGAAACAGTTAAAAGATCCGAATCTTTTTCATAAGATGTCGCTTATTCCGGTGCTGGCGTGGATAGGACTGGGTGCCGACGGTCTTTCATCCTCTTCCTACGGCCCTGAAGAAGCCTACCTTGCGCTCGGGAGTCACACGTATCTTGCCATTCTTCTGGGCCTGGCCACTGCACTGACGGTTTTTATTATTTCATATGCGTATTCCCGCATCATTGAACATTTTCCTCATGGCGGCGGCGGTTATATTGTAGCAACCCACATGCTGGGTGAAAAGGCCGGAGTCATCTCCGGCAGCGCCCTTCTGGTAGATTATGTGCTGACGATAACCATATCCATTGCCGCGTGCGTGGATGCGCTTTTCAGCTACCTTCCCCTCAACTTACACCACTATAAAGTTCCTTTTGCCTGTTTCCTGTGTTTGGTGCTGATTATTCTGAATATTCGCGGTGTCAAGGAATCGATTATGATCATGACGCCCATTTTTCTGATCTTTGTCTCCACCCATCTCTTGATGTTGCTGGATGGCATCTTTACCCATACCGATCGCTTTGTTCCCCTGGTGAATGAATTTCAGACCGGCATCCGGCAGGATGTTTCCTCCATAGGCGTAATCGGTATTCTGCTGGTGTTTTTACGGGCATATTCATTGGGAGGCGGAACCTATACCGGCATCGAGGCGGTTTCCAACGGCCTCCAGATCATGCGGGAGCCAAAGGTGGAGACCGGCAAGCGGACAATGGTTTACATGGCAGGCTCTCTTGCCTTTACCGCAGGAGTACTGTTTCTGTGCTATGCGCTTCTTGACGTAAAGCCGGTGGAAGGCAAGACTCTTAATGCCGTTATTGCAGACAATCTGTTTGCCGGCTGGGGAATGGGAAAGACGATTGCATTTATCACTATTTTTTCGGAAGGCGCATTGCTTCTGGTCGCAGCACAAACCGGGTTTGTGGATGGGCCCAGGGTGATGGCGAACATGGCGGTTGACTCTTGGTTCCCCCACCGGTTTGCAGCTCTGTCCGAAAGGCTGACCATGCAAAACGGCATTGTTCTGATGGGAGCCTCGGCCATTGTTCTTCTGATCTATACCCATGGCTCGGTATCGGCGCTGGTGATAATGTACTCCATAAACGTCTTTGTTACGTTTTCCTTTTCCCAGCTTGGAATGTCCCGTTTCTACGTCAAGCGACACAGGGAAGATCCCAAATGGATGCGTCATTTAAGCGTTCATCTTGTCGGGCTTACCCTTTGCGTCACTATTCTCATCGTAACAACCGTAGAGAAATTTACCGAAGGCGGCTGGATGACACTTCTGATAACTTCTCTGGTTATCGGCATCTGCTGTCTCATCCGCAGTCACTATAAAACGGTACGGAATGAAATTGCACAACTTGATGAAACACTGCTTAATTTTCCCCTGCCTGAACATATCAACAGAAACCCGCTGAACAAAAAAGAAAATACTGCTATTCAGCTTGTCACAGGATACAGCGGATTCGGCGTTCATACCCTGCTTTCTATTCTTACAACCTTTCCTAATACTTACAAGAACATTATCTTCGCCTCCGTGGCTGTCATTGACTCCGGTTCATTCAAGGGCGCAGAAGAAGTCAAAGTTCTGGAAGAATCGGTAAAGAAGGGGCTTGAGAAATACGTTGAACTTGCAAGGAGGCTGGGCTTCGCCGCCGACTACCGCATGTCAGTGGGAACAGATGTGGTAGAAAACGCGGTGCATCTGTGCAGAGAACTCGCCGCCGAATATCCCAGATCGACTGTCTTTACCGGACAAATCACCTTCCGGCTTGAAAAATTCTATCACAGGATATTACACAACGAAACAGCCTTTGCTATTCAGCGCCACTTGCAATGGCACGGGCTGACTACGGTTATCCTGCCGATACGAATGAGAACTCAACAGTAAAGGAAATATTTTTTATAGACGCCATTATATTTTTATGCTTTAATATATTCAGAATCTGTTTTATTACAGATCCGTTACAGCATTCCCTTTTACCCGGTTTTAAGTGTCAGGCTCATAGTTCAATCAAGTAATACTTCCATGTATTCCTGAGTTGATCCGCCTGAGGCGGACGCCTTTCCTGAACTCGAACAAAACAGGATGTTCCGGTAAAAATCCCGGTTGATGAGAATTTCAGACCAAACCCCGATAAACGGGACGCTTTTCAGTACCCCCTTGAGGGGTGTAAGTAAGTTTACGAAATTATTTTCTGCCACTCTTTTCAGTACCCCCCTGAGGGGTAGAAAAGCGCAGAAAATAATTTCTAACTTACTAAAAGGAGTCTTGCATGAAGATCTGCAGGTCGTTTGTGACAGTATTGCTTTTTACTTTATTCATTATCCCGGCCGTCTCGCCGGCATGGCAGGGAAAGGTTGTAAAGGTAAGTGACGGCGACACCATTGAGGTGCTGCATAATGGTATTGCCGAAAAGATCAGGCTATACGGAATAGACTGCCCGGAGAAAAAGCAGGATTTCGGGGAGCGGGCAAAAGAGTTTACATCAGATAAGGTATTTTCAAAAATCGTGGAAGTTGATCCGGTTGTCAAAGACCGCTATGGAAGAACGGTTGGAATAGTCTACAGAAACGACAGGCAATCGCTTAATGAAGAGCTGGTCATCTATGGATTTGCATGGGTCTACCCGCAGTATTGCGACCGATCTCAATGCAGCGAATGGACAAAACAGGAAAAGGAGGCAAGGGCAAAAAAGGCAGGCCTCTGGGCTATGAACAGCCCGGTTTCGCCCTGGAATTTCAGGCACAATAAAGGATCGGACACATCATACCGTCCAACCGCTGATTCTCAGCAAGCCGCGGTATACCATGGAAACTTCTCATCCGGGATCTTCCATAAACCAGGCTGCAAGGGATACAATTGCATCAACTGCAATGCTCTTTTCAGCACCAGAAATAAAGCTTTGGCGGCAGGTTACAGGCCCTGTGGGTTTTGCCGGCCATAACCCGCTCAACCATGTTAATATTCCGGATCACCTCCAAAAGAGTTGGTGATTGTATTAGGATTCAAGGGATCGAGGGTTCAAGGATTCTATTGACCGGAAAAGCGTGCGAATTCTCCCCAAATGAAAAGAGCGGCCCTGTCTATCCCATGCAATATTGCAGAAGGATA
>JAUYEO010000047.1 GCA_030689795.1 Desulfobacterales bacterium
CACGGAGGCCGATGTTCGGGAGGGCGTAAGGGTCACCCGGCTGGCTGTGAGGGTCGGTGACATCGCCAAATATCCGGAAAGGCGGCAGAGGGAGAAGCGGGCCGGACTGGCAAGAAGAGACATGCGCTGGAACGATCTGGAAAAAGAGCTTCTCTTTCCGGAGATCGCTAGAAAGAAAAGAGCGGACAGGGCGCCCCAGGAGGAGAAGACCTGCACCATGTGCGGTGATTTCTGCGCCATGAAAAAGGGAATGGAGGTTTTCAAGGATGATATTCGGGGCGATAAAGTCTCACGTGTGGACTGAACCTTTTTCACAGTTCAAATGTTCATGAATTGCCTGGGCATTCCCGCAGGTGGTAATGTCAAGCCGCGCTTCACGCTTCACGAACGACGCTTCACGATAAGGAGTTTTGAAAATGGAGAAACTAAAGCGTACCATCGGTTCCATAAAGACACCCGACAGATTGGTTTACGAAAAGGCTCTTGCGCGACTCGCGGATCAGGCACGCCCGGCCGGAAGCCTGGGCATTCTCGAGAACGTTTCAGCCCGGCTTGCGGCCATCGCAGGGACCCTTGACGTTCGCCTTCAGAATAAGGTCATCGTGACCTGTGCCGGCGATCACGGGATTGTCGAAGAAGGGGTCAGCCTCTTTCCCCGGGAAGTGACCCCCCAGATGGTCCTGAATTTCATTGGCGGGGGAGCTTCGATCAATGTGCTCGGAAAACATGCCGGCGCCAGGGTCATTGCTGCCGATCTGGGCGTCAATTATGACTTCGATCCGGCCCTTCCCATCTTCCACAAGAAGGTCGGCAAAGGTACGGCAAATTTTGCCAAAGGTCCAGCCATGACGCGGGGGAAGGCGGCCAGATCCATCGAGGCCGGCATCGAGATCGTCGAGGAACTTTTCGGACAGGGGCCCGTGGATATTCTGGGTACTGGCGACATGGGGATCGGCAACACCACGCCATCGACCGCGGTCATTGCGGCATTTTCAGGGATTCCGGTTGAAAAGCTCACCGGCCGCGGAACCGGGATCGGTGATGCCGCCCTCAGAAACAAGATTGCTGTCATCGAAAGAGCCTTGTCGATGCACGCGCCCGACCCCCATGACCCCATCGATATCCTCTCCAAGGTAGGCGGGTTCGAGATCGGCGGACTGGCAGGGCTCGTGATCGGTGCCGCAGCAAAGGGGATTCCCGTGGTCTGCGACGGCTTTATCTCCACAGCAGGGGCGCTGATCGCCTGTGAGCTGGCTCCAGCCGCAAAGGCGTACCTGTTTACGAGCCACAGGTCCGTGGAGGTCGGTCATCGGTTCATGCACGAGAGGCTCGGCATCGAACCCCTGCTGGACCTGGGCTTTCGCCTGGGAGAGGGAACGGGGGCCGCAATTGCCATGGAGCTTCTGGATGCCGCCACCCGGATTCTTGCGGATATCAAGACATTCGAGGAAGTTGCCATAAAAAATGCCCAGATCTGACGATCCATCGAGCAAAAACGATGGCGATGCCGACCCTTCTCAGGTGGATTACCAGTTCCTTGAGAATCTCTCCACTGCCTACTGGCAATCGGAGGTTCTCTTTTCTGCGCTGGAACTGAAGCTCTTCGACCACATCGAAAGCGAACTCACGACCACCCGAAAGCTTTGCGCGCTATCCGGGTGCAGAGAGGATGGCCTTTATCGTCTCCTTAGGGTGATGAAGCGGATGGAACTGGTCGGGGAGAGCGAAGGGAACTGGTTTAACAGCCAGGTTGCCCGGCGCTATCTGGTCGAGAAGAGTCCTTCTTATATGGGGAATTTTTTTCTCTATCGCCGCGCCATGCAGGAAAACTTTCGCCTTCTCACGCGGAAAATCTCCCTTAATGATGACCCTGAAGCAACGAGCCGCAGGCATTCAGATTCGGTGGAAAATTATGCGGTGAGAAACTTCAACTATGTCAGGGCATTGGATCAACTGGCAAAGGAGAAGACAAGGGAGATCGTTGAAATCCTCTTTCATGAAACTTGGTCATTGCCAGTTCTCGACCTGGGAGGCGGAGCAGGAACGCTTTGCCGCTTTCTCGTGGCCTCCCTTTCCGGAGCGGACCGAAAAAAGGGAATCCATTCTCTAACGGCAGACGACGTGGCCGAGGGGCCGGCCGATGCATCCGGCGCATTACGGGGAGTTCTCCTGGACCTTCCAGAGGTGATTGAGGCTGCACGGAAGATTTACCCGGATGAAACGGATTGGAAGGGGATCGAGACAGTCGGCGCCGATTTTCGTTTCCACGCGTTTGCAAAGGAAAGAACCTTCGGTCTCATCGTGATGAGCAATTTTCTCCATGCCTATGGAGAGAAAGAAGCCCGGAAACTTCTTGAAAAGGCGCTCTCTCTTCTCAAGCCAGGGGGAAAAGTTCTCATTCATGACTATTTTCCTGACCGCCTGGGCCGCAACCCCCAAAAAGGGGCTGTCTACGATCTGGCCATGATGCTGAATACCTATGACGGCGAATGTCATGAGGCTTCCAAGGTGGTTTCCTGGCTTGGCGCTGCCGGCATTCGGCAAAGCGTTGTTCTTGATCTTGAAACAGACAGCTCTTTGATCCTGGCCGGGGAAAAACTTTCGCAGGATCATTATCTTATACCCTTGCCGCTTCAGTGGGCCGATATCGCCATTTCCGAGGGGTTCAGACGGGCTGTTCCCATCCCCACGGAAAAGATTACCACAGCCCCATGGGTCAGGCTGAAATGCAGGTATGGGTGCGATGGATACGGAAAGAATCTTCAGTGCCCCCCTTACGGCCGGGATGACCTTGAGACGGAACGGATGCTCAGATCTTACAAATGGGCGCTTCTTCTGGAAGGGGCCCCGCCCGGAACACAGTTTCATCAGAGGCTGCTCGGGCTTGAGAAAAAGGCTTTTCTCAGCGGCTTACACAAGGCTTTTGTCCTGGGCGCCGGCCCCTGCACGGTTTGTAAAAAGTGTCCCGGCGAGGGGGCGTGCAAGCGAAGTGATCTGGCCCGTCCTTCGATGGAAGCCTCGGGGATCGATGTCTTTCAGACGGCAAAAGAGGCGGGCCTGTATCTGGCGCCGGTTAAGGAGAAGGGGCAGTATGTCAAATATATCGGTTTGCTGTTATTGGAGTAGGTGATGAAAATATCTCTTGTTCAGCTCCCCACTTCCCACCACGGCGCCGGTGAGAAGGTCTATCCCCTGGGCCTTTCCAGGCTTTCCAGTCTTGTTTCGGCGGAATACACAAAAAGCGCTCTGGACATGAACCTCTTTCCCGACCCCTGGCCGGAGTTGAAAAAACTGATCGAAGATCGTCGGCCGGATATCGTCGCCTTTTCCCTTAGAAACATCGACCCCCTTGCCGGCCACCTGGTCTCTTATCTCTCGTCCCTGAAAACAGCCGCTGCGCTGGTTCGAAAGATCCTTCCGGATTCGAGGATAATGGTTGGCGGCCCTGCTTTTTCCCTTTTTGGAACCCGTCTCATGGAAGCGGTTTCCGAGATAGACTATGGGCTTGTGGGGGAAGGGGAGCGGGCGTTTCCCATGATCATCGAAAGTGATATCGAACCCGGCGCGGTTCCGGGTATGCTGTGGCGAAAAGAAGGCGTCATCCATCAGAACCCCCCGGGTCCGGGTATCTCACTTGATGAGATTCCCCCCATGGATCGGGTCACCTTCGATCCCGCGGATTACACGAAGGGAAACGCCTACGTCGCCCCTGTCGGGATAGAGGGAAAGCGGGGATGCGACCTGAGTTGCGGCTACTGCGTTTACCCCAGTCTCGGCGGAGGGAGGATGCGCCTGCGGAGTCCTAAAAATATCGTGGACGAGATCGAATCCCTGCACCGGGAGCATGGCATCCGGCTTTTTCACTTTACGGACGCGGTGGTCAATCGACCCGTCGACCATTTCGAGGCGTTGATGGAGGAGTTCATTCGCAGAAATCTCGATGTCGGCTGGACGGGCTTTTTCAGAGAGGATACGATGGACGCCAGGCTAGCTGATCGTGCTCAGGCCGCCGGACTTGTTGCCATCTATTTTTCGGCGGATGCGCTTACGGACCACGGCCTGAAACTTCTGGGAAAACGGCTGACAAAGCAGGATATTCTGAACGCGGCAAAGGTTACCGCAGAGAGCAATATTCTCACCATGTGCCATTTTCTGCTCAATCTGCCCGGGGACGGTGAGGCCGAAACAATAGAGGCATGGGAAATGCTGGATCGTCTGCTTGTAATTCATGCAGGCGCCGCAAATCTTGGTGCCGTGATCTTTAACCACGTCCGGCTTTACCCCGGGGCCCCGCTGACAAAGCGGCTGATCAGAAGCGGGGAACTTTCCACCGATGTCGATCTTCTTTACCCATTCTATTACAATCCCGGGAGGTTCTCTCATCTCCTTCACGAGATGGAAGCCCACTGCCACCGTGCAGGTGTTTTTTCGAGATTGAAAATAGGTATTTAAGCATGGAGAACACGTGAAGATTATAGTTCTGGAGCACCCGAGAATCCGTTCGAAAATAAGGTTCAACGATATCGCGAACACCCCCCTCTGGTCCTGCCTGATGGGCGGTTACGTGGCATCTGCCCTGAAGGCTGCCGGACATGAGGTCAGATTGATCGACTGCACGGTGAATGGCTGGGATTTTTCCGAGACCGCTGATGAAATCATCGCTTTCTCCCCAGTCCTTCTGGCTGTGAATTGCGTCTATATCTGGGAAAATAGCGGGGCGATCTTTGCTTTTTTTCAGAATCTGAGAAGGGCGGGTTTCAGGGGCCATATCAATCTTTTCGGGTTCTATCCCACCCTGGCCTACCGGACAATCCTGGACTTCAGCAGGGAAGTGGACACGGTTTCCGTGGGAGAGTGCGAGATAACGGTCAAGGAGCTGGCAAGTTGCCTGGAAACCTTCGGCTCTGTTGAGGGAATTGCAGGGCTTGCCCATCGGAGCGGGGAAGGGATCAGGGTGGACGATCCCAGGGGGCCCCTTCGTGATCCGGATCTCTTTGACCTTCCCTTGCGGGCAGATGGCGGTTTCCGTACGGCGTCGATTTTAGGCAGCAGGGGATGTTATAACCATTGCAGCTTCTGCCCGGTCCCGCCCTTCTACAACAATGGCCCGCTCTGGCGGGGCAGGAGTCCGGAAAATATTCTTCATGAAATGAATTCGCTTGTTTCGATGGGAATACGGAATTTCTACTTTGCAGACCCCAATTTCATCGGACCTGGAAAGAAGGGAAAAGAAAGAACCCTGAGGCTGATGGAACTGATCCGCCCCTTAAAAATCACCTTCGGCATGGAGACAAGACCCGAAGACCTTGACGAAGAGATAATGGAAAGCCTTGTTTCATCGGGATTCACCAGCATGCTCCTCGGTGTCGAGAGCGGCTCCAGTGCCCTTCTCGGTCAGCTCTCCAAGGGCTCCACATTGAACGGCAGTGAGCACGCCATCGAACTCTGCCGTCACTTCGGCATCGAGCCCGAGATCGGCTTTCTGATGTTCGTTCCGGACAGCACCCTTTCCGACCTCGGTGAAAACCTTAAATTTCTGCGGAAAAACAAACTACTGAATCGGCTTGACCGGACTGCCAACCTTTTTTCCCATTCCCATATCGTATTCATGGGAACAAGCGGATACCGCAGATACGAGAAAGAAGGCAGACTCACGCCGGCCGGCTATCAGGGATTCGAAGGGGAAATTGAATACTCCGACAAAAGGGTGGCGTGGATGCGGGATGTGGTGGTCTTTGCCTGCCTTCATGTCCTGATGGAGAGCGCTTCTTTCGATTCCCCGATCCACTGGCGAAGACCCCAAGAGCAGGGTCTTGCCAAAAAGGTTAACGACTACCTGGTGAAGATGTTTGAAAGGCTTCTGAAAAATGCTGAATCTTTGAAGACATTGGATGATCCGGAAATGGTGAAGAAAGATATCGAAAAGGAGATTGACAGTTACGGGTAAAGGACTATATACAGGTTTATATTGACTTTATTCTTAATATTTAATTAGATAATGGCAGTTAATGAGCTTTTTACAAGCTTAATAGGGAATCCTGTTGAAATCAGGAGCGGGAACGCCGCTGTAATCGGGGACGAAATTCTTGTCATCCACTGTCTGGTAATATCTGGGATGGGAAGGAAAGAAAAGTAGGGTGATCCGTAAGCCAGAAGACCTGCCTTAACCAATAAAATAACCCGGGAGCCCGTTAAATGCTCCAAGGTTGGGGTTGAAAAACGTCTTATCCCCGGCTCTAATTTTTGAGCCCGGGGTTTTTTATTTGATGCCATTGTAAAACCCTCTGGAATTAATAAATAATTATATGATATCGGGCAACAGAAATTGACAAAAAACATATTAAAATACGGATATATGCAATCGGCAGGATTTCAGATATTCCTGCTGGCCTGCTTATTATCCTGTGCAATTATATCATCGGCAGGCATGGGATTTATCAAGCTTTCTTTTGCAGATGTTTTTAAAATTCTTACAGCAAAAATATTTAATCTGGAATCGGCCATTTCGGATATGGATAAACTCATGCCTGTCATAGTTATGGACGTCAGACTCCCACGGATTTTAACATCAGCAATTGTAGGCGGTGGATTAGCCATGTCAGGTGTTGTATTTCAGGGAATTCTTTTAAATCCGCTTGCAGATCCGTATACACTCGGGCCAATAGGTAACAGTTTAGTCCCTTTTCCTCTGATGATGGAACAGTCATCCCACTCAGCCTCCACGGCGCAGGGGCGGTCAGGAACGGACGATATATTATTATGTCTGCTTATATATTTTGAGATCAACTGGAATTGTTGTAAAGCG
>JAUYEO010000064.1 GCA_030689795.1 Desulfobacterales bacterium
CGCGAAGTAATAAGCTCGGAAAGCCTTGGATTTCCCGCAAGCAGCCACCGGCGCGGAGTTATTCCATTTGTTTTATTGTTAAACTTGCCGGGATACATCTCATCGAAGTCTTTCAGTTCTCTTTCTTTAAGCAGCCTGCTGTGAATTTGTGCCACCCCGTTTACGGAATGCGATCCGACTATGGCAAGATGCGCCATGCGGATTCTCTTTTCCGTGTCCTCTTCAATAATCGACATGCCGCGCATTTTGTTCTCGTCGCCCAGAAAACGGACGGCAACATCGCGCAAAAACCTGCGGTTTATCTCATATATTATCTGGAGGTGGCGCGGAAGAAGAGATTCAAACATGGGAACAGACCATTTTTCGAGGGCTTCCGAAAGAAGGGTGTGGTTTGTATATGCACATGTCCTTGATGTGATATCCCACGCTTTTTCCCAGTCAAGCCCATGCTCATCAAGCAGCAGGCGCATAAGCTCAGGAATTGCAAGCGCGGGATGAGTGTCGTTCATCTGTATCGCAACCTTGTCGGGAAACTCGTCGAAAGTGTCGTGGTTTACAAGATAGCGTCTTACAATATCCTGAATCGAGCAGGAAACAAAAAAATACTCCTGTTTGAGCCTCAGTTCCCTTCCCTCAAACAGCTCGTCGTTCGGGTAGAGGACTTTTGAGATATTCTCGGAGATATTCTTCTCCTCAACAGCCTTGAGATAATCTCCGTGCTGGAAATATTTAAGGTCAAATTCCTTTGAGGCCCTTGCAGACCATAGCCTTAAAGTATTGACGGTATTGTTGTCATAGCCGTCGATCGGAATATCATAGGCGATGCCTATTACATCATTTGTGTCGGCCCACTCTGTTTTGAGCTTGCCATCGGGAAGGATTATCTGCTTGACCTTCCCGTAAAAATGAACGCTGAAGCTGTATTCGGGCCGGGCAATCTCCCATGGATTTGTATACTTGAGCCAGTTTTCAGGAAGCTCGACCTGTCCCAGATTCCGTATGGCCTGGTCAAAAATACCGAATTCATACCTTATTCCATAGCCATATGCCGGTATTTCCAGAGTTGCCATTGAATCGAGAAAGCATGATGCAAGCCTTCCGAGCCCCCCGTTTCCGAGTCCCATATCAGGCTCATTTTCACAAAGATCGTCAAGGTCGATACTCAACTCATCCATTGCCCTCTTTGTTTCTTTGTAAAGTCCAAGGTTAATCAGGTTGTTTACAAGCAGTCTGCCCATGAGATATTCGGCTGAAAGGTAATATACCCTCTTGACATCGTGGTTGTAATAGAGCTGCTGTGTCCTGATCCAGCGTTCAATAAGGCGGTCCCTGGCAGAAAGAGCAAGAGAGAGATAGAGGTCGCGGTCGGTCGCGGTATACTGATCCTTCGAGAGGGAATATTCAAGATGATTGGCAAAGGAGATCTGTATGCTTTTCCAGTCCGTCCCTTTGCTGAAAGTGCCCCAGTTGTTAAACAGCGTGCTCTTTTTCATGACTCTCCCCCTTTTATCGTATTATCAAAAATGACGGCTTCGTGTTATGATATTCCGGACCGGATAAAGTTGCAAGAACAATCTAATTTAATTATGTATTCTGCCCGGAAGACTTATCAATGTCAATTATCTTTATGCCCTGAACATAATCTTTTGTCTCATACCTTGTTATTTTCATGAGTTTTCCGGTTATATCGCCCATTGCCCGGGTAAGCTCCATAATCTTTTTTAACTTTGAGTAAAGCGGGTCATCTTTTTTAACATTCAGGACGAGGTTTTCGGAATATCCCGAAATAGCCTGCATGGGCTGATTCAATTCGTGGCAGACGGCGCCGGCCATCTCAAGAAGAACCTGAAGCCTTTCCCTCTCCAGCCTTTCTTCTTCGGCTTTCATCTCTTTCGTAACAACCGTCAGATACCCGAGTGAAAGAGATATCCTGTCCTGTTTATAGGTTTCAACAGTTGCAACATCTTTCAGCCATATCGATTTTGTTTTATTTCGGCTTATTTTATAAACGGCATCGATCCCCTCTTTCCTGCCTTCTTCACGCAATTTTTTTCTTTCCGCAATCAATTCGCCGCTGCTGAATACTTTCTTTTCTATTGATGCGTCCGTATCCGGATGCCTGTAAATAATGCGATCCTTCACGCTTTTTCTCAAAACATCCGCAAGCTCACTGATTTTGCAATCCATGAGATCGACAAAGCGCCCGCTCGCAAACTCATACCAGATCTTCATCTCTTCTTCCTGCCACGCAGAAACATAAGGCATTGCCGGATTGCCCGTTTTCTCAAATGCGCGATAAATATCAAGCAAAGACTCCACTCTCTTTTTCAATTCGATGGAGTAATTGCCGGTCAGAATCCGGCCGATGTATTCCTCAGATGCCAATAAATCATCATTTGTATTCATGTAAGATTCCTTATCCTTTAATTCCTGAATCATAGAACCATTATATTTAATTTAATGTAAGGCGGCATAATGGTCAATAAAGAAGAATAAACCTGTTGACGGACTTTTTACGAGTCCATCATTATTAATGATGTCGTAAAAAGTCGAAATATGCTCACTTAATGAGCTTTTTGGGGATTTTTAAATGACTTCGCTAAATCACAAGAACTCGGGCTAACGCCCTCAAACAGCTTGTGATTTTTAACGCTCAGTTCTTTAAAAATCTATT
>JAUYEO010000069.1 GCA_030689795.1 Desulfobacterales bacterium
ACAGGGATGGGGTCGGTAAAATTCTTTTTGTCAACAAACGGCATATATTATGGGTTGAACCTGAAGAGAGCGATGAACCCCAGCAGGATATCTGTTAGGAGCCGTTACAAAATAACCATTACATTTCTGACCATTTTGTTACGGCTCCTTATGCCGGTCACGGCTTGATATAAGGCTACTTGGCTTCTTTTATAAAATTTTCAAAGCTTTTTAACGAGTTGACGGTATAAGTTTTATGTGGGTAATCCTTCGGCAATATTTTATTCAACAGCCCGGCAAGCACCCTTCCCGGACCTATTTCTGCAAATATTTCAACCTCTTCATCCATCAGTCTTTTGATTGAATCAAACCATTTTACAGGACTGCACAACTGCTTTCCCATCAAGACTCTGGTTTCAGAAGGATCACTGGAAACATCAGCGGTAACGTTATGAATAACAGGGATTGCGGGCTTGTTGAAAGTGATGCTTTCAAGATATTTCTTAAAATCATCCTCAGCCCCCTTAATCAGTTTGCTGTGCCATGCCCCGCTAACATTTAAGGGAACCGGCTTTGCTCCTTTCGCGGAAGCAAGGGATGAAACCTTGTTAACCGCTTCCGGTTCACCGGTGATGACAATCTGGGTCTTTGTGTTGTGATTTGCTACCGATACAATACCCTCATTTTTTACTTCGGCTATTATCCGCTCAATATCTTCGACAGGAAGCCCGATTATCGCATGCATTGCTCCTTTATGCTTAACCGACTCCCTGTGCATGAGTTCTCCGCGTTTGTATACAAGCCTGAAAGTATCCTCGCGGGAAATCACACCCGCTGCAGACAGGGCGCTGTATTCTCCAAGGCTGTGTCCTGCCAAAAAAGCCGGAATTATCCCCTCCTTTTCAACCGCCGTAAGACACGCAAGATTTACGGCTGTCACTGAAGGTTGCAGGTTAATTGTTTTTGTCAGCTCTTCCATCGGCCCTTTGAAGCAAAGATCAGGTATGTTTATTTTGCATATTTCCGAAACCATTTCAAAGAGCTCTTTAACAAAAACAAATTCCTGGTAAAAATCAAACCCCATGCCTACACTGTGTGATCCCTGACCGGGAAACAGAAATGCTGTTTTTTTCAAATCATTTCTCCATTATTAATTTTTTTATCAATCCTGATGATATCGTAAAAAGCCGGGTTTTGCCACGAAGACACAAAGGCACGAAGAATGGCCTTTTGTAAATATCCGGGTTTTTGTTTGTGTTCTCCGTGATCTTTGTGTGAAAACGATTTATTTAGAAGCCGTCACTCGTCAAGATTGAAAAGCTTGCGGGTAATATCAATATAAGCGGAATTGCTCCCATGACACCCGTCCCGTTTCAGTAAAAGAGTTGGATGATGCATTATCTTGTTTATCAGAGCGTTTTTCATCCTGTCAAAGGCTTCCCGGTCGCTTTCCGGAAGATTCATGGATTGTATTGTCCTCTGAATCTCGGCCGTTACTATCGAGTCTATTTTTTTCCTTAATTCGATGATGGTGGGAACAACTTCAAGACCGTCAAGCCATTGCCTGAAGCTTATAACTACTCCATCAATAATTCTTTCACCCTTTATAGCCTCTTTATTTCTATCCTCAAGATTTTCATCAATAATACCGTTTAAATCGTCTATGTCATAGACATATGCGTTGTTCAGTTTATTTATTGCAGGATCAATATCTCTCGGAACTGCAATATCAATAAAGAAAAGCGGGCGATTCCGCCTACCGGGCATAATATGTTTTACCTGATCTTTTGTAACTATTATATCCGGCGAACCGGTTGAACTGATTATAATATCAACCTGCAGAATAAAACCGGGGATCTCTTCAAACCTTATGGCGCTCCCGCCAAATCTCCCGGCAAGTTCAACGCCGTTTTTAAATGTCCTGTTTGCAACAAATATCTCTTTAACCCTGTTCTTGAGCAGATGCTCGACAGCAAGCTCGGCCATCTCCCCTGCTCCTATCAGCAGCACTTTTTTCCCCTCAAGTTGACCGAATATTTTCCTGGCCAGCTCAATTGCAGCATAGCTGATTGAAACGGCATGATCTCCGATTCCGGTTTCTGTTCTTATCCTTTTTGCCGTAAAAAAAGTCCTGTGAAGAAGCCTGTTTAATATAACCCCTGAGGTTTTTCTTTTTGTTGCATTAAAATATGCTTCTTTTATCTGCCCAAGAATCTGAGGCTCTCCAACCATCATTGAATCAAGACTCGACGCAACCCTGAATATATGCCGTACAGCTTCATCCCCTTCGTGAACATAAATTAAATCCCGGAACTGAGAAAGAGGCACTTTTTTAATTTCTGAAAGATGCCTTTTGGCTGTTTCAACCGCAGCCGCTTTATCGCCTGCCGCCATCAGAATTTCAACGCGGTTGCATGTCGAAAATAAAACGACTTCATTCACGGAAGCCGATTCTTTAATGGCATCAAGCATCGCCGCCGCTTCTTCTTTTGAGACAGCAAGACGCTCTCTTATTTCAACCGGAGCGGTTTTATGATTTAATCCAAGAAGTATTATTTCAACCATATATATCAAACATACCGAGGACTTATTACAACAGATGAGAACACTTCATCGTGTAAATATTCCATGATGCCCTTTTAAAAAAAAATTCACGCCGAAAAAAGTAAATAAAACAACAGCAAACCCGATTATGGCCATCGCAGCGGCTTTTTTCCCTCTCCAGCCGACAGTAAGACGTCCGTGAAGAATCGCCGCATACAAAAGCCATGTAATGCCGGACCAGACCTCCTTCGGATCCCAGCTCCAGAATCTTCCCCAGACCGACTTTGCATAAATAAATCCGGTTATAAGACCTATTGTAAGCAGGGTAAAACCGGTTGCGATAGAGGCATACCCGGTGCTGTCAAGAAGATCGAGCGAAGGAAGGCGTTTATAGAAAAATCCATGTTTTTTTGTCTTAATCGCATTTTCCTGAGCAATATAAAGAAGCCCGGCTCCGCAAGCCATGGCAAAAGCCGCATGGCCCACAAAAATTGAAACCACATGAGCTATAAGCCAGAAACTGTTGAAAATGGTCCGGGTTTCAACAATTCTGCCGGGTATAAGAAAAGATGCCACAACGCACACAGCAGCAAGAAGAGCTGCATATCCGCCGAGTACTTTTACCCTGAACTTGTATTGAAAAGCAAAAAAAACCCCGGCAACAGCCCAACCTGCAACAAGAAGTGTTTCGTGCAGATTTCCGACAGGTATCTGCCCTGTTTTTGCATAATAATAGCCTATCAAAATCGAATTGCACAAAAAGCCTGTTGCCAGAAAAATCTGGCCTATCCTGTGAAGATACTCTTTCTGGAAGAAAAGAAACAAAATGTATCCGACCGAGCTCAGGACGTACAACAAACTGGTTACAGTAATCAGGTTATCCATCTGTCACACCGTTTTGTATATTCATCCGGTTTTTATTACTCTTCCTGCCCCATCAAATCCATATAGCCATATCCTTCGCCAAGCACTTCAAAAAGAACAGAATCAATCTTGTCCGTATCATTGTTCTTTATTAATTGTACAATGTCCTTATTTATAATCTTTTCAAAAAGAGGCTTATGCGCTTCGGGCTCATGGCTGTTACTTAGAAGTTTTTTTCTGATTGCTCCCATTAATTTCAAAAAATCAGCGTATTCAACACCGTATTGTTTTTCGAGAGCTTTTCTGATCTTTTTTGCAAAAGCAGGGCTTTTGCCTGAAGTCGATACTGCTATTACAAGATCTCCCCGTTTTACAAGCGCGGGAAGAATAAAGTTGCAGGCCTCCGGGCGGTCCGCAATGTTGCAAAGCATATTAAATTTTCCCGCATCTCTGCCGACCTGCCGGTTAAGTTCTTCATCATCGGTTGCGCATATGACAAGAAACATCCCTTCGAGGTCCGATCCGGCATAGGATCGCTTCTTCAGCGCAATTGTTCCCGATTCCGCAAGACCTAATAATTTTTCACCCGCCTCAGGGCTTACAACAGTAACAACAGCTCCACATTCAATCAGTGTCATGACCTTGCGCGTTCCAACATCCCCACCGCCGACTACAAGGCATTTTCTGTTTCGTATATCAAGATTAACCGGATAATATCTCACTCTCTCCGAATCCTTTCGCGTGCTCAGGAGCCGTTACGAAATAACTGGTGCATTTCAATGTCAACCTTATCACATTCGGGATAAAAATGAGTTAAAATAAGTTTTTGCACCTTTACTTCTTGCCGGCCTTTTTTTCTATCTGGGCTATTATCCACTTTAATACCATTTCATTGTTTTTCAAATCCGGATGCTCCTTTAAAGCGGAAACTGGAATTTCAGCCCTCGCCATACTCTTATGCCCTCCTGCAGAACCGATATGGCCGAAACTTTCTTTTGCCACACGGCCGGCATTTTTACGTAAACCGTCATTTCTGAAAATAACAACAAGAACATTATTGCACACACCCGAGACGATGCTCCATTTAATATTGTTGATCCTTATAAAGAAATCGGCCAGCAGAACGCAAACATCCGGATTGATTACGTGCCCGATATGAACAAATATTCTCCCTTTCCGCTTTCGCATGCTTTCGAGGGCAGTCCTGAAATATTTCAAAAAATCAAAGCTTAATTCCGCCTGCTCAATTTTTCTCGCTATATGGATATTTGCATGGCGAAAAAGAAACTGGAAAGCCCTGACATCCTCAACCAAAGCCTTTCTCTCAAAATTGCTGGTATCGGTCTTAATGGCATAATACAAAGCTGTTGCAAGTTTATAAGAGGGCTTTATCCTTGCAGCCCTCAGATATTCGGTCATTATGCTTGCAGTTGCGCCATACCCGGGACGTATATCAAGAAATTCCGCATCCGGACTCGTTTCCGGATGGTGATCAATAACAACGTCATATTTAAATCCTGCAAAAGCTTCATTATGCTCCGGTTGGGAATCAACAATCACAAAGCGCGAATATTTATTTTTATCTATTTCTTCGATATGGACAAGGTTAACTCCGAGCAGCCTTATCATTGCAAGATTATCCGGCCGTTTTATAACATTTATCCTTGAGACGGTCACACCCGCAACCCGGCGCCATAAAAGTCTTTTTACAGCCATCGCGCTTGCAATAGCATCCGGATCGGCATTAATTAATATGAGAACATTATCATCGCCTGAAAAATGGCTGTAAAATTTATTAAGTTTTTCCGATGCTGAAAAAAGCATTCTTGCTCCCGCTCCTTTCCATAATGCGCTGTATCAGTCAAAAACGACTTTTTTTGAGTTTGTCAAAACTATCATAAGCCGTGTATGGTTGTAAATATTCCAATGAAATACATCGGGAGATTTGAATGACTCACCTTCGCCATACCCAGACCCGGCCTCTTGAATCTTTCCCCCAAACATGTCAATATGAGCAAGTTATGCAAAGAGCTCAAAAAACACAAAGGTTTTAAAATGGAATCAGATTCTATCATCGTTTGGGTCAATTTGCTTATTGTTGTTTTACTCCTTGCCAAATTCGCCGCAAAACCGTTTATGGATTTTTTAAAAAGACATAAAAAAGTCAGATCCCCTGAGCTTTCCCGCCTTGAAACGGAAAAAGAAAAAATTTCCGGTGAGCTCGATAAAACGATGAGGACAATAAACGAAAAAAAGTCCCTTTTGTCCGACACTGAAGAGAATATCACAAGACAGGGAGAAATCATAAAAGCCGGAATCATTAAGGAAGCCGGGATTGAAAGCAAACTGATTCTTGAAAAAGCAAAACAGGAAGCCGAAAAAGAGATCAAACGGGCAACTGAAAAGCTCCGGACGGAAGTCATAGATGAAGTCTTTGATAAGCTGCCGGGGGCAAAGCAGGAATAAAAAAAATTGTAACTACTCAGCCACCGATCTACGCTGATCACCACTGATGTTTTTTCTTTTATTACCATAACTGCTCAGGAGCCAGAATAGCTGCTGTATTTAAATATATCCGCGTTCATCTGTGTGAATCTGTGGCTGAATAGTTACCGATTTTTACGATGAAAA
>JAUYEO010000077.1 GCA_030689795.1 Desulfobacterales bacterium
ACCCCGAAAATAGAATCAATCATGAGAAAGGTCATAAATAAAATTGATGGACTTGTATAAGTCCATCAACAGGCCGAGGGCGAGTAAGCCCCGGCCAGGGGTGAGGGTGGAACCGCTTGAATTTACTTCAAGCGGCGGGAGGGGGGAAGCCCTTTCCCGCCAAGTAAAAAGGCGTTTTTGACTTTTTACGAAGGTATCAAAATTAAGTCTGTTGATACTTTCAAATATTTTATGAAGTTGGAACAAAGAGTTGGTTTGATAAAACCGGATGAAAAAAGTCAAACATACAAGAGCGGAGAAAATGAGAAAAAAAGAATGTTTTTCTTCTTTAAAGCCGTGCGACAGACAGTCCGAACAGAATGATACGGACGAGCCTCCGTCGCTGTTTTTGCCGTTAAATGCCGGTACCGGATTAAACCGGCTTTTTGCTACTCCCTTTTGTCCTGCCCTGATTGCTCAGGATCTGCAAACGTTTTTCCTTTCTAAAAACCGCTTGTCTCAAAAATCAAAAACTTTGCCGTTTCCTGCAAACGGAGACATAAGAGAACTGTCTGCGATTGCGGACGATTGTTTTGAGACCGAAGGTTGTATCATAACCCCGATAAACGGGACTCTGTTTAGTACCCCCTTGAGGGGTATAAGTAAGTATACGAAATTATTTTCTGCCGGAAAAGCGCAGAAAATAATTTCTAACTTACTAAGAGATAAAAGAGGGCGTATAAAAACAATTATTTTTAAACAAAAAAGGAGCATGTGAGATGCAGAAAAACGCGCGTTCAATAAGACGTGGTGATGTCTCCGGAAGGGCCATGAAAATACCCGATTTTCAGGCAATTCCATCCGGAGACAGGCAAACCGACCAGAATGAGATTGATGAACCCCCGTCGCTATCCGCTAATCTAAATAATGACGGAGCTTCAGATTCCGGACAACCCGGACTTGAATTGCTTCCCGTCCGTCCTATCAAACGTCCGCCCTCAAGAATATTAAGAAAACAATTTATTTTCCGTTCAACGCCTGCCGAATGGAACGACTGGCAATGGCAGCTTAAGAATCGTATAAGAAGTCTTGACAGCCTTTCGCAAATCGTGACTCTTTCACAGGATGAGAGAGAAGCGCTGGAGTCAAACGGCGAAGCATTGCCGCTTGCAATCACTCCTTATTACGCGAGCCTTCTTGACAAGACAAACCCGATGCATCCTTTGAGACGCGCTGTGGTGCCGGTCAAAGCCGAGCTGTGCAGGTCTTTCGGAGAAGCTGAAGACCCTCTGGGAGAAGATGCCGACAGTCCTGTTCACGGGCTTGTGCACCGCTATCCGGACCGTGTCCTGTTCCTGGTTACAGATTTCTGCTCGACCTATTGCCGTTACTGCACCAGGTCAAGAATGGTGGGCCGGTCGTCAGCGGAGCATAGCGGCGGGGCAAACTGGGAAGCGGCACTTTCCTACATAGAATCAAATACGGCAATAAGAGATGTGCTTCTTTCGGGCGGGGACCCTCTTACCCTTTCCGATGAAGCCATGGAATGGCTCCTTTCACGTCTTTGCCGGATACCTCATGTGGAGATTGTGCGCATCGGAACCAAGGCCCCTGTCGTGCTGCCGCAGCGCATCACCCCCAAACTGGTTAAAATGCTCAAACGTTATCATCCTCTCTGGATAAACATTCATTTCATGCATCCGGAGGAGATCACGCCTGAAACGAGCGCCGCCTGTATCAGACTTGCAGATGCCGGAATACCGCTCGGAAGCCAGACGGTTCTTCTTAAAGAAATAAATGATGATGTTGAGACCATGAAAAGGCTTTTTCACGGTCTTCTTAAAATCAGGGTGCGTCCTTACTACCTCTACCAGTGCGATCCGATTACAGGTTCCGGTCACTTCAGGACGACTGTGGAAAAAGGGCTTGAAATAATAAAAGGCCTCAGGGGGCATACAACAGGTATGGCTGTTCCGAGTTTCGTTATTGATGCCCCAGGGGGGGGCGGGAAGATACCTCTGCTGCCAGAGTATGTTATGGGGCGCTACGGAGATAATATTCTCCTCAAGAATTATGAAGAGCTCATGTTCAAATATCCCGACACCTCTTCAAAGAGGCGGTTTGAAGAGGGAATATACTGATGGTTGTGGGCATTACGTATGATCTGCGCGACGAATATATCGCTATGGGTTTTGGAGATGAAGAGACCGCTGAATTCGACCGCGCAGATACGATTGATGCAATTGAAAATACGCTGTCTGATCTTGGTTATGAAACCAAAAGGATCGGACATGTAAAAAAGCTTGTGGAATTTCTTTCTGCGGGAAAGCGCTGTGATATTGTTTTTAATATTGCGGAAGGGCTTTACGGCACAGGAAGAGAGGCGCAGGTTCCGGCTCTTCTCGATGCTTATGAAATTCCATATACTTTTTCGGATCCTCTTGTCTTAAGCCTTACCCTGAACAAAGCCATGACCAAACGGGTTGTGCGGGATCTTTGCATACCGACGCCTGATTTTGTTCTTGTGGAAAAATTACACGATATTGATTCCGTCTCTTTGCCTTTTCCGCTTTTTGCAAAGCCTGTCGCGGAAGGAACCGGAAAAGGAATCAGCGCGGCGTCCAAAATAAAAAACAAGGATGACCTGCGATCGGTATGCAGCTATCTTCTTGACAGATTCCGGCAACCTGTGCTTATTGAGAGATATCTTCCAGGACGGGAATTTACGGTCGGAATTATCGGTTCGGGGGATGAGGCTAGATCTGCCGGGGCGATAGAGGTCCTTTTCAACCGGGAGGCAGAGGACAATGCCTATTCGTATATCAACAAGAAAAAATACGAAGAGCTTGTGACCTACCGTCTTGTTGATGACGATATGGCCTCCGAAGCCGTAAAGGTTTCTCTTGATGCCTGGAGAGGACTCGGATGCCGGGATGCGGGAAGGATAGATATCAGGTCGGACGAAGACGGCCGGCCCGGCTTCATAGAGGTAAATCCTCTCGCAGGGCTGCATCCTGTTCATTCCGATCTTCCTATCCTGTGCAGGTTATCCGGCATGAGCTATAAGGTGCTCATAGATGAAATAATGAAATCGGCCCTGAAAAGGGGTGCCTGAACAGTAACGAAAGTTTTATTTGAAATGATAAAATACCGTGATAATTTTCAGTTGGCAGGAGGCTTTGAGGGATGAAAAAAAAGATCGGTATTTTACATCCGCCCATTCATGAAAAAGCGACGGAAGATGAAAAGGATGTGCTTGTACAGGTCGAAGCCATTTCAAAAGCCCTCAGGAAACTGGGATTTAATCCTGTTCCGGTCAATTTCGATCTCAACCTGGAATCTGTCGCCGCTGCCCTGCGAAAGCTCAAACCCGCTTTTGTATTCAATCTTGTAGAAGCTGTTAACGGCTGCGGCAGCCTGATACACCTCGCACCGTCATTGTTGGACCATCTTGAGATTCCCTACACCGGCTCAGGAACTGATGCGATGTTTATAACTTCCAACAAACTTGTCGGAAAAAGATTTCTTGAAGCAGGCGGTATAAATACCCCTAAAGCTTACACACACACTTCTTTGAAGAAAGCGGCTCCAGCAAAAGGACGGTATATAGTTAAAGCGGTATGGGAGCATGCTTCGATAGGGATGAGCCAGGACTCGGTTTTTACTGCGAAAAAAGCTTCCGAAATAATCTCAAGGCTTGAAAAAGCGGAAAAGCGGATTAAAGGCGGGTGCTTTTGCGAGGAATATATTGACGGACGGGAAATCAATGCGGCAATATTGGCAGGCCCGGATGGGCCCCAGGTCCTTCCGCCTGCAGAAATTCTTTTTGTGAACTACCCCACCGGAAAGCCTAAAATCGTCGACTACCGAGCAAAGTGGGCGCCAGATTCCTTTGAATATCTTAATACGGACCGGTCTTTTGATTTTGGCCCTGAAGACAGAAAGATAGTAAAATCGATCAGGGCTACGGCAATAAAATGCTGGAATCTTCTGGATTTAAAAGGATATGCAAGAGTTGATTTCAGGGTTGACGAATCAGGGAAGCCATGGGTTCTTGAGATAAATGCCAATCCTTGCCTCTCATCTGACGGCGGGTTTGCCGTTGCATCCGCTCTGGTCGGATTGGATTTTCCGATGATTGTTAAGCGAATAATCGACGATATATGATAAGACCTTTGCATAACACCCCCTTTTGCCCGATTACTGTGTCAGGCTCAAATTTCAGTCCTCGAAATACTTCAATGTATTCCTGCGGTTGAAATTATCGCCTTCCTTGTACTTGGTCAAAATTGGATGTTCTTCAAAGGTCTTATTAAACCTGATATGTTTGGAGTATAATTTGACCATTTCCGGCAATCCTCTCTTTGACCTTCGGAATTTAACCTTCCGCGAAACACCTTCACAAGATGATTTTGAGAAAGTAAGAGCGATAGTCGAGGCTACGGGCTTTTTCTCTGAGGAGGAGGTTGAGATATCTGTTGAGCTTGTACGTGAAAGGCTTTCACGGGGCATTGAAAGCGGATATTATTTTCTCTTTGCGGAAGATGATAAGGGAAAGTTTGTCGGATACACCTGCTATGGCCCTGTTACGGGCACTGAATCGAGCTTTGACCTGTACTGGATTGTTGTTGACAATGATTTCCAGAGGTACGGAACAGGGAGGCTGCTGGATAGTAAGACGGAAGGGCTGGTAAGAGAGATGGGCGGAACAAGGATTTACGCTGAAACATCCTCAAGAGAACAATATGAGCCGACCCGCGCATTTTACCGGAAGGCGGGATATCATGAGGCTGCGTACCTCGAGGATTTCTACGCCCCTGACGACGGGAAGATAATTTTTGTTAAAAAGGTTGTTTGATTTGTCCGGTCTTACGAAGAATATAATCCCTGATAATGTAAAGAAAATCCATCTGATCGCAGTGTGCGGCACCGGGATGGGCGCTCTCGCCTGCATGCTTAAGGAGATGGGCTATGATGTAACCGGGTCAGACCAGAGGGTTTATCCCCCCATGAGCGATTTTCTTGCCCGGAAAGGCATTTCCCTGATGGAAGGATTCAGGGGAGATAATCTGTCACACCGCCCCGACCTTGTTATCGTCGGGAATGCAGTAAGAAAGGATAACCCCGAAGCTGTCAGGATGATGGAGACTGGACTCTTTTACTGCTCCATGCCCCAGGCTCTTAACCATTTTATGGCAAAGGGCAAAAAAACACTTCTTGTAACAGGAACCCATGGAAAGACCACGACATCTTCAATACTTGCATGGATACTATATAAGGCAGGCCTTGACCCCTCTTTCATGATCGGTGGGATCGTAAAAAACTTCGACAGCAATTACAGGATCGGGAATGGAGATTATTTTGTAGTCGAAGGCGACGAGTATGACACGGCTTTTTTTGACAAGGGACCGAAGTTTCTCCATTTTGATTCTTCTGTAACGGTGCTCACAAGCATAGAGTTCGATCATGCCGACATTTTCAGGGATCTCGAACACGTAAAACAGGCGTTCGGCAATATGATAGGAAAGATAGCTTCCGGCAAACTGCTTATAGCGTATGACGGGGATGAGAATATAGACGGGCTTATAAAAAACAGGAATTGCGCGACCGAGAGATACGGAAGAAAAGAGAATTCTTCCTGGAGGCTCGGTCAGGTTTTTATAAAATCATCCTGGACTTTTTTTGAGGTGATAAAAAAGGGGGAAGTCTTCGGGAACTTTAAGACGAAGCTCGTGGGAGAGCATAATCTGCTTAATGCTCTTTCGGTTATCGCCGTGGCGGATCATCTTTCCGTTCCTGTCGACGCAGTATCCGAAGCGCTCGAAACATTTGAAGGCATAAAACGTCGGCAGGAGGTGCGTGGTGTGAAAAAGGGCATTACGGTCATGGATGATTTCGCCCATCATCCGACCGCAGTAAGAGAGACAATCAAAGCCGTGAAACCGTTTTACAGTTCAGGGAGGATGATAGCCGTATTCGAGCCGAGAACAAATTCAAGCATGCGGAAAGTCTTTCAGGATATCTACCAGCTCTCATTCGACGGCGCCGATATCGTTTGCATCAGTGTGCCCCCGCTTCTTGAAAAAATCCCTCCCGGTGAGCGTTTTTCATCAAAACGGCTTGTCGAAGATCTTAAAAGCCGCGGCAAAGACGCGTATTTTTTCAGCAATACCCGGTCCATAATCGATTTTCTTGTAAAAGAAGCAGAGGCGGGCGATCTTGTTCTTATAATGTCTAACGGGGGATTCGAGAATATCCACGAAAGGCTTCTGAAAGCATTATAAATATTACACCGAAACAGCAAGCGCATTCCCCGCCGAAAAGCTGTCTCCACCTTGTCAGTGGTTTTTGATTTTGAGTTGAGGTGATGATTATCGATCGAACTGAAGTGTCTGATAGTGATGCCGAATCCGCAGTAAAGTGGCAAGGCAAGACCTGACCCCAGCCTTTCTTATAATGGATATCCCCGGATTTGTTCCACATGCTGTTACAGGATATATGTGTTGATACCGAGCGCCTTTAGCTTAGTGGCGAATTTTCGGTCGAAAGTTACAACCATTGCCCTGCTTCGTGCCTTACCGGCTGCAGCAATAAGGGCGTCTCCGAAATCAGGGATCGGGTCGGGCCACCATGACAGGATTGTTTTAAAATCCAATTCCTGAATAACCTCAATACCCGGCATTTCGATAAGGTCCTTAATCATCCTGCCGATCTCATCTTTGGGAACCTGGTAAATTCTGTCCAGCACATAAATGAACTCGGTCAAAACATGCTGATGGCAGAGGATCACGGCCTTCATCTGTGCCGCCGATTCGAACAGCGGAGCAATTTTCCGCTGCTGTTCCAGGTTCCGATCTGTAACGAAGGAAATCAGGGCATTCGTGTCAATGACGTACCGCTTCACCGGTATTTCTCCATGCGGAGATTCCGGGCCATGTCAATGTCGCCGGCAATGTCTCCCTCTCCGGTTTTTACGGCATTCCTGTACTTCAAGAAATTCTGTTTCGCGAGATAGAGGGTAACTTTACCCTTTTCCAGTTTCCATTCCAGAGCATCTTTTACAGAAAGGCCGAGATTTTCGCGAATGGCTTTAGGAATAGTCGTCTGATATTTGGACGTAATGAGAGATTGCATATCGTTGTCCTCCGCGTGTGATTCCTTACGAATATAGAATAATGTAAGGAGTCATGCACGTCAAGCATAATTTTTCGTTCCCTTCAGCGTGGATCGGTTTCTTGCCTCACTGGTTTAATTTTCTAATGCTCAGGGACATCAATGAAAAAATGAAATGCGCCGGTTATTGGTGCCTTACAAGTCAATGGTTTTTAATTTTGAATTGAGGTGATGATTACCAATCGAACTGAAGTATCTGATAGTTATGCCGAATCAGCAGTAAAGTGGCAAGGCAAGACCTGATCCCAGCCTTTCTTATAATGGATATCCCCGGATTTGTTCCCATCAAAAACGTTCCGGTATACCCGCCATCCTTTAGGTGAGCAAATAAACTTCAGAAGTCAGGGGCCCATGGTGACTGTCAAAAAAAACCGAATAAATATTTGTTTTTTGATGAATAAGTTTAATAGGTTAATACGTCACCGACTCGCCCCCCCCTAATAGCAGTTTTTGAACCGAGAACCAATTCAAGCATGCGCAAAGTCTTTCAGGGTGTCTATCCGCTCTCATTTGACGGCGCCGATATCGTTTGCATAAGCCGGCCGCCGCTTCTTGAAAAAATTCCTCCGGGAGAAAGATTCTCTTCGGAAAAACTGGTGGATGATCTCATAAGGCAGGGCAAGGATGCGCATTTTTTCGGAGATACCCAGTCCGTAATCGATTTTCTTGTAAAAGAATCGGGGGCGGGCGATCTTGTTCTTATAATGTCAAACGGCGGCTTCGAGAATATCCATGAAAGGCTATTGAAAGCATTATAAATATTACACCGAAACAGCAAGCGCATACCCCACAGAAAAGCTGTTTCACCTACAAGGTAACGATACAAGATTAAGCAGGAAATCAATGATAACGGTTTGAAATAGAGTACAGCGGTCGAGCTAACCCGTGGTGTTAACAATGTCAGCAACAACAATAAGAAGAAATGTTCTGGTTGGTGAAATAACCATAAAAACAGCACAGTAAGCTGTCAGATTAATTAATTTGCGTGCTATCTTACTCCTTAGGCCTTGCAGAGAAAGGTTTTTTATAACATTCGGAGAAACTGTTTGATATTGTCGAAGGCCGGGTGATTGAATTGAAAATATCTATCGTCCCTTTCTGACTTTTGGCAGGCAATGCCGAGACTTAAACAAGGTGTGTACCTCGATGCTAAGAAAGCGTGAACTTTAGGTACAGCAACTGCCGCTGACATAGGAACCGTTTGCTCGTAATTATTCATACACCTTTGCAGGTACTCAAAGTGAGCTATCTCCAGCCACTCCCGCGATGCCAGAAAGACACCCACCCTGGCCTTGGGCATGACATTTTCTGCTAATATTCGCTGTCTCTCTCGCAAACATTGAAAATATTGCTCTACGCAAGCCATAGCCGGATCATCGCTGACAGAATTTAAGCATACACTTTCAAGCATCCCTGACGTATTAGCATCTGGCACAATCATAGCAGTCACTTGAGGAGGTCCGGCTTTAGGACATAATGGGGCAGTTGGCTCAGGTAACTTGGCTTTATGCAAAGCACTACAAATACTTTGAAAAGCGCCTTGCGGATCGCTATCAGCGTCTCTGACTACACCAATTGAAGTGATGATTTCATGAAATCCTGATCTTTTTTTCAGGACTGGGAGTTCCTTGGCGAATTTCTCCGTGCCGCCTACCTCAATTACTTGAACATCATTGCCCAGACCTATGTCCGCCAACAATTCAGTGAATAAGTTGACTTCGTCCTGGCCTTCGACCAATAGTATCTTGGTTTTGGTAAACTCTTCAAGTTTATTGCGTTCCGCCATTAACGTGTCTCCCATCCCATCTCGATGGTAGTTTGCAATT
>JAUYEO010000078.1 GCA_030689795.1 Desulfobacterales bacterium
AATATTGACCTTTTCTGGTCACCCGCCGCAAACCTGTGGCCGGTTAAGATGGATCCATCTCAGATCGACCAGCTTCTGGCCAACCTTGCTGTTAACGCCCGCGATTCAATCTCCGGAGTCGGCAAAATTACCATCGAGACCGGCAAGGCTGAATTTGACGATTCGTATTGCGCTCAGCACGCGGGTTTTGTCCCCGGGCAGTATGTCCTTCTTGCGGTCAGCGACAATGGCTGCGGCATGGACAAAGAGACCTGTGAGCAGATCTTTGAGCCATTTTTCACCACCAAGGAGATTGGAAAGGGTACCGGCATGGGTCTTGCCACGGTGTATGGCATCGTGAAGCAGAACAACGGCTTCATCAATGTGTACAGCGAGCCGGGGAAAGGCACGACATTCAAGATCTACCTGCCCCGGTTCGGAGAAGAGGGGATGGCAATCGACGAACCAAGCGCGCACACCGAGCCTCTGACCGGCACGGAGACGGTTCTGCTTGTCGAGGACAACGAGGCGCTCCTGAAAATGGCTGAAGTCATGCTCGAAGAATTGGGTTACACAGTGCTGGCTGCGGGCAGTCCGAACGAGGCGTTTCAACTGGCCGAACAATACGAGGGCGACATCCATCTGGTATTGACCGACGTGGTAATGCCGGAGATGAGCGGACGTGATCTCCAAAAACGGCTTACCGCCCTTTCGGGTATGAAATATCTGTTCATGTCAGGCTATACCGCAGATGCTATCGCTCAACGCGGTATTCTCGACGAAGGCGTTCACTTCCTCCAGAAGCCCTTTCACATGAAGGATCTTGCAACGAAGGTAAGGGAAGCGCTGGAACGACCATAGCAATAGAACCGTAACATCCTGTTTTATCGCTATATCAGACATTCAGATATTTTCCCCTCAATTCTCCTGAAAGCAGTTTTATTGTCTCAAACGCCTTCTCAACCGTCTTCTCCCTGTCGGGATTTACCAGGCAACATGTTGCGGGAGAGAGAAGGCTCTTTTCAAGCAGCAGGTCTCTGTCGATTCCCTTTTTGATGAGAGCCTGCCATGTTTCTTCCAACCGGTGAATCAAAGACGGGATATTCTCTTTTTCAAAGGTTTCAGAACCTGTCGGCACAATGCCCCAGACGATGACTCCGCCTCTGTCAAGAAAACGCCGGACAGACTTTGCGTACGAAGAAAATATTTCAGCATTTGTATATACATCAAGAGAGAGGATATCGAGATCAAGACCCAGCAGAAAATCCCAGTCTGGATTCCCGCAAAGGTGAATCCCACGCGGACGGTCGAGTTGCGAGAAAAAAAGATCCAGATCACCCTTGGCTTTAATATCCCCGTATCCGGACATGGCTGAAAAGAGAAATTGAAGCCCCGGCTCATCAATGAACATAAATGCGTTTTCGTTGAGTTTTTTTAAACGGGCAAGCTGAACGTTTATGCGCTTTGCCATGAATTCAAGCATGAACGGACGAATGGTGTCGTCAAAAAGAATCGGACGGTCGTTGCCGTCGATAATGTTGAAGCCGAAACTGATCGGCCCTTCAAGCTGTCCCCTGATTGCCGGCCTGTCCGATAAATCGAGGGAAAGAAACCTGTGGTAAACTTCGGAATAAGTCTTGCTGATATCGAAATATTCCGGCTCATTAAAATGGCTCATGGTCTCATCGAATTCGCCTATGAATTTTTCAAGTGAAAAGCGAAGCGTTTTATTTTTGACATCAAGAAGAATGCCCGGAAAATGCTCGGCAGCCTGAACATACATGTCTTCATAATAGCTGTAATTCGGAAGCTGCGGCCAGAACGGAATATCGAGAGATAAGGCTGTTTCAAGCGCCCGGTCCACGTTTGTGTGAGGCATAACCGCCATTGCGGTGGTCAGAAGATTTCCCGGAATCGGCATCGTCATATTATCCTTTTTTTCGCAAATTATCCACATATTGACGGATTCATCATCCTTTGAATAACTATCACATTTATCACGCCGGGTCATATGTAAAATGAACCGAAACAAAACCGGACAGGCATATGGCCGGTCCCGTACATGCCGTTAGATACACCTTGTCATTTAATTGACAAGCGCTTTATTTTGATAACCGATTTTAACAATTTGTAAATATTGAAATAAATGATTTTTATGATTCTGGCATAGATATTGTATATTAAGTTACTGCCGGCATAAATTACATCATGTATGTTTATATGGATGCAGTTGCAGGGCAGAAATTATGATTACTCGCAATCAGGGCTTATTTCATGGATAGAAAACCGATCAATGAAAAATTAGAACAAATAGTTCGCAATCCGGATTTGTGTGAAAAAGCTGCAGAACGTCAGTCCTCAACCGTACAATCGCTGCAGATAATTATTGATAACATGCCTCAATACATCTTCTGGAAGGATCGGGATTCTGTTTATCTGGGTTGCAATGAAAAATTTGCGCGAGCAGCCGGAATAGAGAAACCATCCGATATAGAAGGTAAAACTGATTACGATCTGGCATGGAAAAAAAGTGAGTCGGATTTGTTTCGGGCGTTTGAACGTAAGGTAATGGAGACCAATACGTCTGAATATCACATTATAGAACCTCATCTTCGCGCTGACGGCAAACAGGTCTGGCTTGACACAAGCAAGATGCCTCTGCGCGACATAGACGGCAATGTAGTCGGAATTCTTGGCATCTATGAAGAAATCACCGAACGCAAAAAGGCGGAAATCGGGTTGCAACAGTATCAGGAGCAACTTGAGATCCTCGTCTCCGAACGGACTTCGTGGCTGGATAAGGCGAATAAAAAGCTGAAAGATCAGCTTGATTTTTTCCAGAAGCTGATAGATTCCATTCCAAACTCAATATATTATAAAAATACCGATGGGTTGTATATCGGATGCAATTCGGCTTTCGCTGAACGTATCGGAAAAAACAAGGAAGATATAATTGGAAAGACGGTTTTTGACATATTACCGAAAGAAACAGCTGAAAAACACTACGATTACGATATTGAACTGTTCAGTCGAACAGGACATCAGAATATTGAAGGCGATGTACGATATGCCGATGACAGCATACATAAGGTGATTTACAATAAAGCTACATATACGGATTCAAGCGGGAATGTAGCCGGACTGATTGGAGTGTTGAGCGATATCACCGACCTGAACAAAGCGCAGGAGTCTTTAAGGAAATTGGGAATTGAAAACGAGGCCTTAATTTGTTCGATTTCTTCGTTCCTGATAGGGGTGGATGCAAACGGAATAATTATAACCTGGAATAAAGTTGCGGAAGATCTCTTTGCAATAGGCTCGAATATGGTCAAAGGACTTCCATTCCCCGAATGTGGTCTTTCCTGGGAATGGGACAGGATAAAGAGCGGAATATCCCGATGCATTGAGAGTCGCAATTCAATCCGCCTGGACGATGTTCGTTTTACCCAAAAAAATGGGAAGCAGGGATTTTTAGGCATCACGTTGAATCCCATGCTTCTTGAAGGGACCGGCCCTGTGGGGTTTTTGTTGATGGGCGCGGATATCACCAAGAGAAAGCAGATGGAAATACAGATCTCACAGGCCGGTAAACTGGAATCGATCGGACAACTGGCAGCAGGTATTGCCCACGAGATCAATACACCTGTTCAGTATGTTGGAGACAATCTTCGTTTCCTTCAGGATTCATTCAATAGCCTGGGAAAACTGCACGGTATATACAGCCAATTGATCGAGGCCGTCAAAAACGGAGATCAGACAAACAATATCATCAAAGATGCGGAAAAAGAGGTGCAGGAATCAGACCTCAACTACCTCATCGTAGAAATCCCTACAGCTATTAAGCAGAGCATGGAAGGCGTCGCGCAGGTTGCAAAGATTGTTCGCTCCATAAAAGATTTTTCTCATCCCGGCGGAGAGGAAAAAACAGGTGTCGATATCAACCGGGCGCTTGAGAGCACGGTCATAGTATCCCGTAATGAATGGAAGTATGTTGCTGAAATGGAAACCGACTTCGACCCTTCTCTGCCCATGGTCCCCGGCCATCCCGGCGAACTGAATCAGGTTTTTTTAAATTTGATTATCAACGCCGCGCATACTATTTCAGACATTGTGAAGAAGTCTCCGGATAAAAAAGGCGCCATAAGGTTGACGACCCGGAACAAAATAAATTGGGTTGAAATAATCGTTTCAGATACGGGAACAGGAATACCTAAAGATATCCGGTCCCGGATTTTTGATCCTTTTTTCACCACTAAGGAGGTCGGAAAAGGCACCGGCCAGGGGCTGGCCATTTGCCATTCCATAATTGTCCAAAAGCATGGCGGTTCTTTGAGCTTTGAAACCGAGGAAGGAAGCGGATCTGCTTTCACTGTTCGTCTTCCTACAGAAAGGGACGTTTCCATATTAAAAGGAGTTGAGTGAAAACACAAATTCTGTTTGTAGATGACGACACGTTGATCCTGCAGGGTCTCAATCGGATGTTAAGACCCATGCGGGATACCTGGGAAATGACATTCGTTGATAACGGCTTTGAAGCGTTGGCGCAGATGGCTAAGAAACCCTTTGATGTGGTGGTTTCTGATATGCGTATGCAGGAGATGAGCGGCGTTGAACTGTTGGACAAGATTAAAAAAGAATATCCTCAAGCTGTTCGCATTATCCTCTCCGGTCAATCGGAAAAGGAAGACATTTTAAAATCCGTAAAATCGGCCCATCAGTATCTTTCAAAGCCCTGCGATCCCGGCGCATTGAAAACAACCATAAACCGTGCCGTCGCCCTGCGTGACCTTCTCCGAAACGGCCGCCTGCGGAGGATTATTTCCGGAATGGGTTCGTTGCCGAGCATTCCCTCACTGTATATCGAAGTAGTCGAACAGCTTAATTTGCCGGAATGTTCCATCCGGCGTGTTGGAGAAACAATTGCCAATGACCTGGGAATGACAGCAAAAATTCTTCAACTGGTCAACTCCGCTTTTTTCGGTATTCCCCGTCATGTTTCGGATACGACACAGGCAGTCAGCTTTCTGGGGCTGGACACGGTAAAAGCGCTCATCCTTTCTATAGGAATATTTTCCAAGTTTGAACAAAGCGCTTCATTTCACTTTGAAATTGAGCCACTTTTAAGACATAGCATAAAGACCGGCGCCATTGCAAAAGAAATGGCTATAAAGGAGAATTTTTCCAAACATCTGGCGGACGAGGCGTTTATGGCGGGTGTGCTGCATGATGTGGGCAAACTGGTCCTTGCTGCAAATATGCCGGAACAGTATGATGAAATCCTTGAAAGAGCGGGAACCCAAAAAATTCCCCATGTTGAAGCGGAACAACAGGTATTAGGGGTGACCCATTCGGCGGTGGGAGCCTATCTTATGGGGCTCTGGGGTATGCCGAACACCACTGTAGAGACTATCGCTTTTCACCATTCTCCCATGGATTATCCTGCTGATAGTCTTATTCCGTTGACTATCGTCCATGTAGCCGACGGTTTGGAACATTATGGAAATCAGTCTGCTTCCCCGGAGACACCCATTCCAAATATTGATTACCGCTATCTGGACAAGCTTGGTTTGACCGAACGAATGCCTCTGTGGCATAAAATCGGTGTCCAACTTAATTTAGAGGGAAAAAACGATGAATGAAACAATTCTCATTGTGGATGACGATATCAATTTTCTTAACGCGATCCGACGTCAGTTAAGGAATGATTTTCATCCGGATACCGCCCAGGGCCCTGAAGAAGGGCTGAAAGCCATCAGAAACAACGGACCTTATGCCGTCATTATATCCGACCTCCAGATGCCCAAGATGAACGGCATTGAATTTCTCAGCCGGGTTAAAGAAATTGCACCCGATACCGTGAGAATGATGCTCACCGGCAATGCCGACCTTGACAAAACCATTCACGCGGTCAATGCAGGAAACATTTTTCAGTTTCTCACCAAACCCTGCTCTCCGGAGACCCTGATAAACGTTATTCGCCTCGGCTTCAAACAGTATCGTCTGGTGATTTCCGAAAAGGAACTTCTGCAAAAAACGCTTAAAGGAATCGTCACTGTACTGAACGAGGTTCTTTCTCTGGTAAATCCGGAAGCATTCGGGAGATCTTCGCGGATCAAACAATATGTGAAGCGGATCGCCGAAAATATGGCGCTTCCAAATGTATGGTGGCTGGAAATGGCGGCAATGCTTTCTCAGATCGGGTGTGTAATATTATCGGAGGAAACACTGAAGAAGCTCTACAGGGGGGAAGAATTTACAGGAGAGGAATCCCAGTTGTTTGATATGCATCCCATGATTGCCTCCGACCTGCTTTCCAAAATTCCCCGCATGGACAAGCTGGCGGAGATCATCCGTTATCAGGAGAAATGCTTCGACGGATCGGGCAATCCCAAAGACAACCGGCAGGGAAAAGAAATTCCAGTCGGAGCAAGAATTTTGAAAGCGGCGATAGACTTCGACCTCCTGGAAGCAAAAGGGATAGCTAAACCAAGTGCATTAAAACAGCTTTATGGCCGACCCGGAAAATATGACCCGGAAGTTCTGTCTGCCATGGAGATAATCGTTGGAGTCGGGACAAAGTATGAAAAAATTGACGTTCTCTTCGATGATCTCAAGGTCAATATGATTCTCGACGAAGATGTCAGGTCGAAAACAGGCCGGCTTCTCATATCAAGAGGGCATGAAGTCAGTTCTGTTCTGCTCAGCCGCCTTAATATTTTTGCCCAATCCGAAGGCATTATCGAACCGATCTGTGTGCTTATTCCAAATGAATCCTCTTCGGACACGCCTTAAGCGCTTTGAATAACCCGCATTCGTCATGTCGGAGTATAGGCACAGGTTCCGGCGTACTGGGCTTTCCCCATTACATTTTACAGGAATCGCCCTGTTTCATGCAGCTTTTCAGGCTGTGGTGATCGCGTCCGAGGTGGAAGTTGAGCCAGGAGGATGTTCCGTCCAGTTCCCACATCCGGGGCGGAATCAAGCCTTCGGCCATCCGGCCGGCCTCTTTCGATGAAGAGAAGCGCCGCCATGCACGGTGCCACACACAGAGGCGGTCGTCGTGAACTTCGCAAAAGCCGTTCCGGCTCCCTCCGCATGCGCCGTTTCGCATATGCTTCGGGCATCCGGACTCAGGACATAGAAAAGCAAGGTGTTCTATAGCACAGTCTCCGCACCGGCGGCAGTCGAGAAGCAACTTTTTCGGAAGATCCTCGGCAAGGTATACCAGCCTGCGCCCTGCCTTGTTTTTGTCAAAATTCCGGCAAAGTTTCCTGAAGAGAGGACCCAACGGAGCATCAGCACTGAATCCGGTGCTGTGCAGTTTTCGCAGGATGGAATATCCAGCGGCATCCCATAAACCTGGCTTTGCCCTTGTCTTTCCAAATAAGTTTACGCTCTCCTGATTCTCTTCTTCCGGGAAAGCATAGAAACCATCTTCCGGTGACTCGCTGAATTCCGGGATAAATTCACGCCAGGACCCCTCGATTTCGGCAAGCCTGTCGAGCAGCCGGGAGGCAGAGTCAAAGCTGCGGTGAACTCCTCCGATGTGAATTCCGCGGTATCCCATCCCCTTCAGCACTGCCGCAAGGCGCGCCGCCCGCTCAACAGAAGCCTCACGCCCTGAAGCAGGATCTTTCCACCCGCCGGTCACATCCTCCACGAGCCTGCGGCTTATCATCGCTCCGGGCACCTGCCCCGAGTGCATCAGGCGGGCCGTGGCCGGGGTCAGGAGATAGACAGAGCCGATAATCGGGAGGCTGAGTCCCATATGCTTTTTAATCAGAATAAGTTCCCTGAATTTTTTTGCATCATAGCCGAGCTGGGTGATTACAAATCTGGCTCCCGCAAGACTTTTCCGGCAGAGCTTCGCGTACTGGGCAAAAGACTCTCCTTCAGAATATTTGAAAGGGGAGACGGCGCATCCCTGGAAAAATACGTCAGGATCGCCGGAAGACTCCAGCCTGTCGCTTAACATCCCAAGCATTGAAATAAGGTTAACAGAATCGAGATCAAAGACCGGCGACCCCTGTCCGCAAAAACCCCTTCCTGTATAATCGCCTGTCAGCGCAAGGATATTCTTCATTCCCATCATCGCAAGCTGCAAAGCGCGGCTCTCCATGCCGACTCTGTTCATGTCGCGGCACGTGAAATGGACTATCACATCCATTCCGATTTTAAAAATATCGTGCCCTATCGCATCAGGAGAGAGGGCCGGATTGCCGCCGGGATTGTCGGTAATGGAGACTGCCGAGACCCGCCCATCGTCAAAGGCTTCGGCTGCAATTCTCCTTACCTGCTCTACCGAGCGGCCTGAGGATTCACGACCCGGAACCAGCTCAAGGGTGACTACAAACCTGTCCGGATCGGCAAGATCATTCTGAAAAACACGCAGCATTTCTTCTCTTTTTATTAATCAACTTTAACAAATGCCTTCGATTTCGCCTTGCAGACAGGGCATGAATCGGGCGGCTCGTTTTCACAGGTGTATCCGCATACGGAACATACATAATAATCGGCCTGTTCCTGTTTCCCCAGATTATCAAGAGCGTTCTTGTAAAGGGCTGCATGAACCTTCTCTACTTCATTTGCATAGGAAAATATCCGGACAGCCGCTTTGTCGCCCTCCTCTTCTGCGGTTTTGATCATTTCCGGATACATCGATTTAAATTCATGCGTTTCACCGGCTATGGCCTCTTTCAGATTCTCTGCTGTGCTCTTTATTCCTCCGACTGTTTTGAGATGAGCGTGGGCATGGACGGTTTCCGCTTCCGCTGCCGCCCTGAAAAGTCTTGCCGCACGGGGATATCCCTCTTTTTCCGCTTGTTTTGCAAATGCGAGATACTTGCGGTTGGCCTGCGATTCACCTGCAAATGCTTCCATCAAATTCTTTTCTGTCTTACTCATATCTATCTATCTCCTTTCATGTTTGACGGCAAAGTAAAAAGCTCATTATGCAAGGCGCGCGAATCTTGAGGAATGAAGCGTA
>JAUYEO010000084.1 GCA_030689795.1 Desulfobacterales bacterium
GATCCATGATGCCAGAACGCCGACGATGTTGCATGTGCTGAAATTTTTGGACAAAGCACGCTCAAAGTGGAGGTTCTGGCGACAAGGCAGTATCTGTCCCCAGCGTTTTGCGATTGCAACTTGAGCAAGAATTTTCTTGCACGATTAAATTCTGATGATAAATCATAAACTTATTCGAAGCGATGAAATCATGAATACTTCTTAAAATACTTTTTTGTGGTAGACATTAGAGATGTCGAGGTTGAAAAGAGCAACTATCGGTAGATGTAAAATGTAAACCAAGTTGACTCAAAAGGTGTTTTACGTGCAAAATTCAGGAATATAATCAATATTGGGGTTTCCAATAAGGCGATGAGTAAATGTTGTAGCGTGCATCCCCCCAACAATAATTTTACTGTCGGGCCATAATTTTTTACAAAGTAGAATTAATCGCAAATTGGGCTTATGCCCATTAGAGGATCCCATTGAAACACCGATGTAATCAGGGACAGAAGAAATTCGTTTTAAAATATTTAAAATAAATGAATCAAGATCAATTTTTTGCCGATTGGAGTCTGAAAAATACTTGTGCAACTCCATCATTAAATCTATTACCTGCATATTATAATCTGGAAATTCTTGCCGGCACCATCCGGCTATTGTCATGATTCCTAATGGAAATGTTAAATAAATATTACTATCCGTTTCGGATTTAGACAAAAATTCATTAATAATACTAGTGGGAGACCAAAGGCCATTTATTAGTAGTAACTTTTTTGAAGTAGCCATTAAAGCATCTTTCCATTTAAAGTGTACAAATTTCCCCTTTATAACCAAGTTTAAGCAGATCTGCCTTGATTGCATCCACGTGTGCAATTGCGCTTATGATTAAGACTGAATCCACTGTAGCCTCTTTTAGCACAGTTTCGGGAATTATTCTTTTACCGGCAACCGTAAAGATTTTTTGTTTATAAGGATTAACATCGATCAAACCGGCGATAGCGCACTTCTTTAACCCCGCTGACTCGTACAAGTACAGAAACTCTCTGCCCATGCCCCAAGCATATAATGGTCTTTGGGATTCTACCAATCTATGTATGAGCACCTTCTTCTCATTCAATCTCTCAAACTCATTGGCCACATATTTTTTTATTTTTCTTGTCAGGCTGAAACATTTTTTCGTGACCTTTATTTCACTTCTCTTCCCAGTTAAGCGAAAGATCACATTTAAATTTGGTAGTATCATTTTTTCACTCATCATCGGCGTTTCGTTTTTACTGAAACCGACGAGTTCAAAACCTTGCATTTCAGCCATTAATTTTAGATGTTCAAAATCAAAATGCTGTATATGCTCCCTCATTATGAACCAGTAATAATCGAAAAAATAAGTGCCATCATACCTTGAGGCATCCGGAACGCCAATACAGAATAAACCTCCGTCGACCAACACTCTGCTTGCTTCCTGAAAAGCTTTTCTTGGTTCTACGAGATGCTCCAATACTTGATCAAGCACCAACAAATCAAAGCTATTGTCGGCAAAAGGGATTGATTCTGCACTTCCAAGTTTAATACTGTAGTTGCCTTTCAACTTGGCGCAATCGACATATTTTGGGGTTGGATCGATACCAAAGAGGATTTTAAAGTCTTTTGCATGCAAATAATCCAAAAAGCCACCCATGGCGCAACCAACGTCCAATACTCTAACATCGATATTGATGTATTTTGACAGTACATCATATAATCGATCGTATCGTCTCAGCGTGTTTTTGTCATTACTTCCGGGCCTATCGCCGGTCTGATTGGTTGAACCAATATTCGTCGGCGCATATTCTTCATCATAATATTTCATAAGACCGACGATCTCATCCGGCAATAATCTGTTGTAAACATGACCACACTGTCCACATGCACTTACCTTAACCATCTGATAAAGCATTGAGTCATCAAAATTACCACAATTGAGTTCAAGCATATTAATGGCTATGGAAAAGCTGCAAATCGGGCATTTGAGCAATTCATTGCTTTTCATTTTCTTAACCTCCCCAACAACGTCTCCGCATACTCATCAATATCATCGGGAAGTCCGTGCGTCATCTGCCCGCAATTTTTGCATATAGGATGAATTTTCCGCTGTTTCATCAGAAACATTTTATGATATTCTAAAAACTTATTGCTGTTCCATATATTTTTTACGCTATCGGTTTTTACATCTCCGATGATAAGTTTTCTCGCCCAGTCCAAGAAGCATGTGCTCACCGTACCATCTGAATTAATCGAAAATGAATAAAAGACATAAGGACAAACCTGAACCTCTCTGATCTTTTGGCCATAAATACCGTATTCCTGATTAACATCAACACCCTTCAGTTCAAACTCAGGCCAGCAGGCCATGATATGCTCGATATATACTCCGTCTGCAATATCACCGAATGTCTCGTAGAACTTTTTATTGTCGTCTTCTGACAATATATCACCATTGATCTTTACAATGATCTCGCATTGTTTTTTATTCTCATACAAATGACTGACATTCTCGACAAGCTTTCCAAAATCGATTTTGCATTTAGAAAATTCCCAGTATTGTTGGGCATTAATGCCCTCAATAGAGATGTTGATCCTGTCAAGTCCTGCCGCAATTAGATCAGTATTCTTTTGGGGGTTTAATAAGATGGCATTCGTTGTTGTATCTATTCTTTCGGCACATTTTTTTTCTTTAGCATAGGAGATCATCTCTGCCAGACGGGGGTTAAGAAACGGCTCGCCATCTTTATACAGCCGTAATACTTTAATGGGTTTTTCAAACTCACTGATGCCGTCAATGATCTTTTTATAGAGTTCAAAATCCATTATCCCGTGGTTTCTCCCGGGTGTTTTTTTCATAAGCATTCTGTCGCCGGTTGGACAAAATTTGCATTGAAAATTACAGATATCAGATGGGTCTACATTAATGATAAAAGGGACTTTAAGAGGAATAACCGTTTCAAGCTTGGTCCTGCCAATCAAATCGATTCTTGGCTTAATCTGTGCTTTCATTCTTAGTCCTTAAAATCTTTTTTAACTTCTCAATATCTCCCCAAAAGACCATAGGTTCGTAATCAGGATAAGGATATCGGCTAAGGTCCAATTTCATAACTTGACCTGGTTTCCTTAAGTATTCTTCAACAAGCGAACGTATTGAAATCGGCTCTCCGTTACAGCAATTAAAAATACCTTGTTGCTTGGTCTGAGTGCTAATCTTCACGATATATTCAGCGGCCTTTTCCACAGAAAGATAATCTCTTTGCTGTTCACCGCCGGACATGGGAAAAACCGTTTCCCCCCTGGCGATCGCAGATTTCAACTGTTCCAAAATAGAATTTTTCGATTGCCCTTCCCCGTAAAGATAAAAAAGCCGAATCCATTTCCAGTCAAAAAAATATTTTTGTGCTAAAACTTCAACGAATTTCCTAAGGGTATCCTTGGCCAATCCATACGAGGTACATGGCGCGGTTGGCATATCTTCTGTTAAACAGCCTTCTTTCATCCCATACTCGAGGCAGGTTCCAATAACAGAAAGATGACACAGGCCGCCCTCAATCATTTTTTTAATAAAAAAATAACTTTCAAAAAGATTTCTTTCGAAATGAAAAAGTTCTTTGTAGTTGGGTAAACCGGGCCAAGCCAGATGAACCAGGAGGTCCGGCACTCCAAAAATTGCTGCCGGGTCTAGTTCAGTGCTATGCAGATCACAGGCAACAAAGTGTACCTTATCGAACCACGGCATAGCTTGCGCACGTTCAAGATTGCGGGCCGTGGCTGTCACTTCATGCCCCAGCCTAAGCAATTCCGGAACCACATGACGGCCTATGAATCCAGTTGATCCAGTAACAAGAATTTTCATTATGTTCAGCCATTTCGGGCGGCATATGATGCGTAAGCGACGTCCAACTCGGTAATCGAAGGTTTGGTATAGTAAATTCGGGACTTCATGAGACCTCCAACTTTGGAACAACTGTGACAAATCGCCCGTCCCATTCGCGCACATACGTAAGTTGCGCCATCACTTCCTCCTTGATGTTCCATGGCAGAATTACGATAAAATCGGGTTGTCTCTCCCTGATATGGTCTTCCGATACGATGGGAATACGGCTTCCCGGCAGAAATTTTCCCTGCTTGGCCGGATTGCGATCCGCCACATAGGGCAGCAGGTCCGGTTTGATTCCAGCATAGTTCAAAAGGGTGTTGCCTTTTGCCGCTGCGCCATAAGCGGCAACCGTTTTACCTGTCGCTTTTAGGTCCAGCAGGAACTGGAGAAAGCTATTTTTGACGTTATCAGCGCGTACCTGAAAGGACTGATAGAGTAAAAGGTTGCGCATACCGCGCGAGCTTTCTTCATCAAGCAGTGACGTAATTGTTTTAGCATCCGTACGCGGATCTTCCAGATGGCAGCCGTAGACGCGCAAACTGCCGCCGTGAGTTGCCAGCTCTTCAACATCAAAAACCCGTAAACCGGCTCTCCGGAAGATATACATGACGTTGTACAGGGAAAGGTAGGAGAAGTGCTCATGATAGATGGTATCAAACTGGGTATGTTCGATAAGCCGCATTAAATGGGGAAACTCCAATGTGATTGTTCCTCCCGGTTTAAGCAGAGTTTTCAGTCCTATCGTGAAATCGTTGATATCCGGCACATGCGCATACACGTTGTTGCCGATAATCAGGTCAGCCTTTTGTCCCGCGTCAGACAATCGCCTACCGAGCGTCTGACCAAAAAATTCCTGAAGTACTGGAATGCCCAGATTCTGGGCAGCGGCTGCTGTATTTGCCGTGGGCTCAATTCCCAAGCAGGGAATTTCGCCTTCGACGAAATTCTTAAGTAGGTACCCGTCATTACAGGCGATCTCTATAACAAAACTTTTGGCGTTCAAACCCAGTCGTCTGGTTATAGACTGGCTGTACTGTCTGGCATGTTCCAGCCAGCTTGAAGATGTGGATGAGAAATAGGCATAGTCCGGTGAGAACAATTCCTCTGCTCCGGCGTAGTCCTCAGTCTGCACCAGC
>JAUYEO010000086.1 GCA_030689795.1 Desulfobacterales bacterium
AACCGAACTGGGCCAGTAAGATAACAGGGGCCAACCAAATCAAGCTGGTGGGTTTGGTTGGGTTCCAATGCCGGGAGTTCGGGATATTTCTTGCCCTTCGGTGTATATCTTCCGGTTCGGCGATGAGTCAATTCGCGGCGGCGCAAGATACGACCAATAGTGCTGAGGGAAGGAATCGGTTGGATCTCCATGTCGTTCATCTCCCATTGGATGGCTTGATTGCCGCAGAAGAGGCCTTTATTGTACAGGTTCAACCTGACCATCTCCACGATCTTCTCGATCTCCGCGGGTGTGCGGTAGGGACTGGAAAGCGGCCGCCGAGATTGATCGTCGCACCACGCTGGATCATCCGGGGCATGCCGTGTCACCCATTTATACATCCACTGCTTCGTTTTCCCCAGCGAAGCACAGATGTTTTGGGGACTTTCACCTGCGAGATACCGTTGCACTGCTAATTCCCGTTGCTTTAGAATCATCTTTTTCATGAACACCTCCATAAAGAATTTAGGTGTCCATGATACAACGATCTGCGGCTATTTGATTGTCAAAGAACGAAAGTAAACGATGTCCTGAACGTTATCACCTATCCATTAAATATTCTTAAAACCAGTATATTGGAAAACAAAAACACACGACAGAAAGGAAGGAATCATTTTTTATTTTTCATCTTAAACGAATTTTCTATGGGTGATCATGGGGACTATTGATGCCCCTATGGTGCCCTAAGTCATAATAAACATAAAGGTAAATGGATATGAAATCACAGAAAGCAATTGATGGGATTCTACTGAGTTTTTCATTTGTTTTATTAATATTAATCGGATGTGGCGGGATAGCTGTCGGACAGTCACCGGCGGATGATTTGGCTATAAAGGGGTATGATACCGTCGCATATTTCAATGCCGGCAAAGCAGTAAAAGGCAGCGAGTCATTTGTCTTCAAGTGGCATGACATGACCTGGTATTTCTCAACCAGAGAGAACAGAGATCTGTTTGCGGCCGGTCCGGAGAAATACGCTCCGCAATATGACGGTTATTGCGCCTGGGCAATGACGGAGGCTCGTAAAGCCCAAACCGATCCCGAAGAATGGAAGATCGTTGACGGGAAGCTTTACCTGAATTGCAGCAGAGCAGCGTATGAAAAATGGAGCAGGGATATTCCCGGTAACATAAAAAAAGCCGATATGAACTGGTTAAAGTTTCCCGGCAAAAATTGATCACATTACTTCCATTTAATGTATCATAGGGGGAGCATAGGATGTCCACTTAATACCCCCAATTAGGAGATGACTATGAGAATAACAACCTTGATCGAGAACAGGCCGAGCAAGACTGATTCAAACCTCGTGGCCGAATGGGGCTTGTCTCTCCATATCGCGTTCAACGGTCATGAGATTCTCTTCGACACGGGCGCTTCGGGGGCATTCGCGAAGAACGCCGGGCATCTTTCCGTCAATATAGCTTCCATTGGCACCGCGGTCTTGTCCCACTACCATTATGATCACGGAGGTGGTCTCAGGCGGTTCCTTGAGTTAAACTCCGGCGCGAAGGTGCATCTGGGAGAATCGCCAAACGGAGATTGTTTCGCCAAGGTATTCGGGTTTCTGAAAAAGTATATCGGACTGGACAAGGCGCTCGCGATGGGCTACTCAAACAGGTTTGAGACTGTCCGTGAACCTGTCGAGATACTCCCCGACGTTTTTCTCATCCCACACATCCTTTGCAGCCATCCTAAACCCGCCGGAAACAAACATCTTTTTTTGAAAAGAGACGATGCCCTGGTACATGATGATTTCGCTCACGAAATCATCATGGCAATCAAAGAAGACGGCAAACTCGTAGTTTTCACAGGCTGTTCACACAACGGCATTCTCAACATGGTGGATACGGTGGCCGCAGCGTTCAAAGGTGTCCCCATCAAGGCGGTGATCGGCGGGTTCCATTTACTGGCGATACCGCCATTCAACTTTATGGCGGGAAGCAAACGCGAAGTTCAGAAGCTTGCAAAGTCGATATTGGATTATCCCGTAGAAGTGACCTATACCGGACACTGCACGGGCGCCAACGCGTTTGGAGTTCTCAAATCCGTAATGAAGGATCGTATCATAGACATACAGACAGGCAGTTGCTTTGAGGTATAGAGCAATATCGCCCGGCAACTTTATGCCGCCGACTCGCTACACTATCGGCTGATCATGGTGTCAGCATTTTAAGTTTACAGGAGAAAAAAATGAATGATTTTGCAACCGGTGTTAAGCTCATGAACGATATTCCGGATGTGCCCAAAGCAGTTGGCCCTTATTCTCAGCTGTCTATTGCGGGAGATACAATATATCTCTCCGGTCAGTTACCATTAGACCCTAAAACCGGCAAATTGGTCAGCGGCACCATCGAGGAGCAAACTGAACAGGTATTTAATAACATCGAGGC
>JAUYEO010000092.1 GCA_030689795.1 Desulfobacterales bacterium
AATATATAAAAACAAAATCCGATAGTCAATGATTTTTTTAACATTTCCCAATAGCTACATTATATCTTTTATTTATGGATAATCACTTGAATAATAAAATTACGATACTCATTCCAGCCCTGAATGAAGAGACTACAATCGGAGGTATCATAACCCGTTCTAAAAAGTACTCGGATGATATTCTTGTGGTGGACGGCCATTCGAATGACGGAACAGAATCAGTTTCAAGGTCTCTCGGTGTCAGGGTAATATTTGATCATAAAAAGGGAAAAGGCGAGGCCATCCGGTCTGCGATACCTTGTATTGAAAAAGAAATAACAGTTTTAATAGATGCTGACGGTTCCCATGATCCTGATGATATTCCAAAACTCGTTCAACCGATTCTGGAGAACAGGGCAGACCATGTCTCAGGCTCCCGTCTTATCGGCGGTTCAAGCGAGCTTCACGGCGGTTTCGACGAATGTTTCAGGCTGATGGGAAGCTCCCTGATAACGGCTTTCATTAATCACCGTTTTAAAGTGAGGCTTTCGGAAAGCCAGAACGGTTTCCGCGCCATAAAAACAAGCGTGTTGAAAGAGCTTGACCTAAAGGAAAATATTACAACAATAGAGCAGGAAATGATAATAAAGACTTTAAAGAAAGGCTACCGCATGGCGGAAGTGCCTTCCCATGAGTACAAAAGAACAGCCGGATATTCAAAGATAAAATTAAGAAAAGTCGCATTCCGGTATGTATATTCAATGCTGAAATACCTCTATTTTTAAGGACATTGTCTTGGCAAAGATTTTTCTCTTCAATCCCCCCGGGCCTGAAAATAAAGCCTTTACCCGCGAAGGACGATGCACGCAGGAAGCAGGCGCCTGGGCAACCCTCTGGCCTCCGGTCACGCTCGCCACCGCTGCGGCCTTTCTTGAAGAGGACGGGCATACGCTGAATGTCACCGATTATCCGGCCCTTGGATTGTCATTGAACAATTTAAAAGATGCCGCCGCAAAGAGCAGGCCTGATTTTGCAATCTGGAATACGGGAACCCCCACATTAATATCCGATATCGCCATAGCGGAAACGATCAAATCCGTTTCGCCTGAAACAATAACTGCCGTCATGGGAACTCATGTATCGGTTTTGCCGGCACAGGCATTGAGCGGCGGTTCAGTCGATCTTGTTATAAGGGGAGAGCCTGAATTGACAATCCGGAAAATCTGTTCGTGCGGAGAGAAGGAATTCACCGGCATACCCGGCATATCCTTCAGAGATAAAAATGGGGATATAATCCACAATCCTGATTCGGATTTCATGGGCCCTGAGACAATCCCTTTTCCCGCGTGGCATCATCTTGACATCACGCCTTACAAGCTACCGCTTAAAAACAGGCCTTTTCTTATTGTGGCGCCTTTGAGGGGCTGCCCCTTTCCCTGCTCGTTTTGCACGGCAGGCATCTATTATGGAAAAAAATTGAGGAAACGGCCCGTAAATAATGTTATTGAAGAGATATTAAACAACAGGATAAAATATAATGTTAACGATTTTTTCATATGGGCCGACACATTTACGGCAGACAGGGAGTATGTAAAGGAATTCTGCAGCGAACTTCTTTCCAGGAATATAAAAACATCATGGACATGCAACAGCAGAGTAGATACTGTGGACGGTGAAATGCTCGAACTTATGAAAAAAGCCGGCATGTGGATGATAAGCTTCGGTCTCGAATCAGGCTCAGATGAAATCCTGAAGCGGTCAAAAAAAGGGATCCGCACAATGCAGTCGAAAACGGCGGTTGAAACCGCCCATCGGCTTGGAGTCATAACATCGGGCCACTTCATATACGGCCTTCCCGGTGAAACCGAAAACAGCATGATGCAGACACTTAATTTCGCGCTTGACCTTCCGCTCGACATAGCACAATTCTATGCGGCATCCCCTTTCCCCGGAACCAGCCTATATGATGAAGCAACATCAGAAGGCTGGCTGACGGAAAACGATTCGTTTTCACAGAGCCATGCGGTCATGGAATTGCCGGGGCTTTCCGCAAAAAAAGTCGGCGCTTTCAGGAAATATTCTTACAGAAAATTTTATTTAAGAATTACAGCTCTTTTCAGACTTCTTAAGATCGCAGGGCCGTCCGCGACAACAAATATTTTGTACAGCATAAAGAGGTTTTCAGGCTGGGTAAGGGGGTTATGAACAACTACATCCTTGGAATCTGGGACGGTCATGATGCAGGCGCAGCACTTATAGCAGGCGACAGGATTCTTTTTGCCGTAAACGAAGAAAGACTTACCAGGCGGAAACTCGAAGCAGGTTTTCCGGTTCTTTCCATAAAAGCCTGCCTTTCATACGCCGGAATAAGTCCTTCGGATATTACCGAAATAGCAGCTTCAACAGCTGATCCCGCCAAAACTCTCACGAGAATCTTTCCGTCATTAAAGGAAGAATATTATCTGATACGGCGCAGAAAGAAAGGGCCGGGCCGTTTTGACGGCTTTAAGAAACGATTTAAGTACAGATTTACCGAGTATGGACCGAATTCCGTTTCAACATATCTGAGCAGGCTCTATTTCAATAAAAAGCTTTCTGAAATGAGATTTTACAACTACAACATTCACATCCTGAATCACCATTCATGCCATGCAAACGCAGCAGCCCGCTGCAGCGGTTTTGACGAATGCCTTGTCATAACATTAGACGGGCTCGGAGACGGCCTTTCCGGATCAATATGGAAATTTAAAGATGGAGATCTTTCACCTGTTGCTGAAATCTCCTCTAAAGTTTCGATGGGCGTATTTTTCGAGCACGTAACGAACCTCCTCAACATGCGGGAGCTTGAAGACGAGGGAAAGGTCATGGCGCTCGCAAACTATGCCTACCCTGTCGATGATTCCGGGAATCCTCTATTAAACATTATAAAATGCGACGGCCTCTCGTTTGTCTCTGATTACAGCTCAACGGGCATGTTTAAAGAGATGAAGAAAATCTTCTGGAGGTATCCTCCGGAACAGTTTGCATGCATGGCGCAAAGGACGGTTGAAAAAAGAACGACGGAACTCGTAAAAAACGCCATAGCGCAAACGGGAATGAAAAAACTTGCCCTCGCGGGAGGCCTTTTTTCAAATATAAAGCTCAACAAAAGACTCGGCGAACTTGATGAGGTGGATAATATCAGCATATTTCCTCACATGGGAGACGGCGGCCTTGCCATTGGAGCTGCACTTAAAGTAAATTATCATAACTACAGAATATCACGCTGTAAACTTCCGGATCTTTATCTCGGACCGGGATATCCGGAAAAGGAGATTCTTGGATCTCTTGAAAAAAAGAACGCCTCTTATGAAAGAATAAGTGATCCGGCAAAAACCGCAGCGGATCTCATATTGAATAATGAAATCATCCTCTGGTTCCAGGGGCGGATGGAAACCGGTCCGAGAGCCCTTGGCAACAGGAGCATACTTGCCCGTGCGGACGACAAAAGCCTGAAAGACAGGCTGAACCTTGCTCTTAAAAAAAGAGTGTGGTATCAGCCTTTCTGTCCGAGCCTTCTCATTGAAGATGCAAAAGAGATGCTTCATACCGAAAAACTTGATACGGCCGACAATCCCTTTATGACAATGGCCTATTCCGTGAGGAATGACCGGATGAGGGCGATGGAGGGTGTTGTGAACTTGGACGGCACATGCAGGCCGCATTTTGTGGGCGATGAAAACCCGCGTTTCAGGGAACTGCTCGGTCATATAAAAAAGGAAACAGGATACGGAGTTGTCCTGAGTACAAGCTTTAATATCCACGGAGATCCGGTGGTTTGTTCTCCCGAAGACGCCCTTGACACATTGAACAGGACAGATGTCCGCTACCTTTTCATGGAGGATTTCCTGGTTGAAAACAAGGCTCGGTAAATTATTTGAAAACCGGTTCTTCCCGGTTATTCTCCTTTCCGCGCATCTTTTAATTATCGGCGTTGTGCTTTTTTTTATAGACTGCTACAGCAAAACCGGGCTTGAAACCATCCTGATTAAATGGATCCCGGTCAATCTTCATATCAATTTCTTCTTTATTATCACTGCCTGTATTTTCTGCCTTCCCGCCATGAAGGAGCATCTTAAGAATTATCTGAACAGAAAAGGAATATTGATTGCGGCCGTTCTTGTTGCAGCCTTCATGCTCTCATCCTTTTTTGCTCCTCGGGATCACCGCATCTATTATGATGAAGACATATATGCCAATATCGGCCAGAACATAGCGCTCAAAAGCCAGGCCGGGCTCTGCAACTACGGAACATTTGAATATGAAGAGTATTCTCCCCATTCCGTTTCGTACAACAAGGAGCCGAGCGGATGGCCGTATCTCATAAGCCTTGTTTTTCAGGTTTTCGGGGTCAATGAACTGTATGCTTTTTTTCTCAACAATCTTCTTTTTGCCGGCTCCGTGCTGCTTGCCTATCTGATAACATGGCATATAACCGGCAATTTTTATGCCTCCCTTTTTTCCTGTGTGATATTCGGCCTTATTCCCCAGAATCTGATGTGGGGAAACACGATAGCAGCAGAAACCGCGGCAGCTTTCTTTGCAGGATTATCCTTTCTGATACTCGTTCTTTACTTAAAAACCCGAAAAGATTCCTGCCTTTTCTTACTCATGACAGTCCTGCCTTTTTCATGCCAGATGAGGCCCGAATCAGGGCTTATAATACCGGTGCTTGCCGCATATATCCTTCTTTTTTCGCCGGAGATGCTTTCAGACAGAAAATTCTGGGCATACTCGCTCTTTGCGGCGCTCATGCTCATACCTCATCTCGTTCATATGTATGCCGTCAGCGGACACTCATGGGGGGCTGAAGGAAGCAAATTTGCCCTCTCTTTTTTCTCAAACAATTTTTCCGTAAACGGCCTCTTTTATGTAAACAACAAGGAGTTTCCGTCTGTATTTACCCTCCTTGCTTTTTCAGGCCTTTTATTCTCGAAAGAGAGCATTAAATACAAGACATGCCTTTTGACATGGTTTCTGCTCTTCTTCGGAATATTTCTCTTCTTTTACGCGGGCAGTTATCATTACGGCGCGGATGTAAGGTTTTCCCTTCTTACCTTCCTGCCCCTTGCCGTTCTTGCCGGGATTGGAGCGGATTCTGTCCGTTTTAAGCTCGAATCATTTATTCCTTCTCCTCAAAACACCTGCATTTTTCTCATGGTCTTTTTTATACTGTTTTCAGCCGTGCGGTTTTTCAACATTGTGCATCGTGAAGGCCAGGAGGCGTGGGGCGCAAGGTATGACCATAAATATGCAAAGGAATTCGTACAAAATATTCCTAAACGCTCGATTGTTTTAAGCCAGAATCCGGCCATGTTTCTTCTCTGGGGACAAAATTCGATACAGACATATTCAGGCCTGGAGCAGCCGGAACTCATAAAGCAGTTCATCGATAAATACCAGGGAAACGTCTATTTTCATCACAATTACTGGTGCAATACTAAAAGCATAAGAAATATTCGTCTTTGTGAGGCAATACGGGAAAAATATACTTTGACCGAAGTGGCGACAGCGCGCGAACAGGATCACAAATACGGGCTTTATAAAATCTCGATAAAAGATGAAGGGATAAAGGCACAGAGGCACAAAGAAACCAGAAATTAAAGACCAGAAACCCCAGACCAGAGACCACAAACCACAAACCAGAAACCTGAAACCAGATACACCTCTTACGACTAACGAATATGAAATAAATTTGGAAATATAAAATATGAGGCACTTTACAAAATTTATCCTGGCAATTTTATTATTAATAGCGCCTTCCGGCGCTTCCGCCGGCGTTATAAACACAAAGATCGAGCTCTCCTGCGCCGTTGATAAGAAAAACAACATTGCCGTACATGCCAAAATAGCTAACAAAGGAAATTCAACTGCTTATAGAGTTACTCTCTCGTTATTCATGGAGGATTGGGCGCAGAAATTCGGCAATCTGGGCGATAACCAGCCGGACGGCATGATTAAATTTAATGAAAATATAAGCTTGCCTGAGCTGAAACCGGGCCTGCACATACTTGTTGCAAGAGTCAGTTTCGAAGAGCAGAACGGAACGTCCCACAGGATTTATGAATATTCCCCTTTTTCGTACAAAACTGACGGGATCAGCAAAGAACAGCAGGAGCTCTCTCTGGAGCTGAAACCGCCGGTATTCAATACACGGGCTTTATGGGAGAAGAAAAAGGAGATGATAATTCATTTAAATAATCCGCATGACTATCCCGTAGCTCCTCGAGTTTCGTTTTTCCTTCCGGACGGTTATACCGCGGAGGAATCGACGGTTACAACAGAAATTTCTCCGAACAAAAATATTACGGAGAACGTTGCCGTTGAAAAGGACAAATCGATCAATC
>JAUYEO010000093.1 GCA_030689795.1 Desulfobacterales bacterium
ATCTGGATTTGAAACAAAAATCAATAACCGGCAAATTCCACTCAAAGGTTCCCATAAAATTCTGGATTGCATTGAATCCAACCCTCCAGACACAATCAAAGAAATGGTCTTAACTTATAATATTCGATATCATAATAAAAAACTTGAACTCCGGGCAAATATACTCCGGGCAATCCGCATCTTTTTTGCCGCGCATAATTATCTTGAAGTGGAAACCCCCGTAAGAATTCCTGCGCCTGCCCCTGAAGCCCATATAGATGCGATAGAGTCTGAAGGCTGGTTCCTTCACACCTCACCTGAATTATGCATGAAGCGGCTTCTTGCATCAGGTTATCCCCGGATATTTCAGATATGCAGGTGTTTCAGACAAGATGAAAGAGGTTTGAGGCATATTCCTGAATTTACTATGCTGGAATGGTACCGCGCAAATTCGGATTATTTTGACATGATGGATGAAACCGAAGCTCTTATTAAACATGTTGCCTTAAAATCGGGGTCAGGCAATTCAATAAACTATCAGGGCGGCAGAATCGATCTTGATAAACCATGGGCAAGAATGACCGTAGCCGAAGCCTTTGATAAATACTCTTCCATATCGGTTCAAAAAGCTCTTTCAGATGACCGCTTCGATGAAATAATGGCCGGTATTGAACCGGCCCTCGGACAGAGCACGCCCGTTTTTCTTTATGATTATCCTGCTTCCTGCGGAGCGCTGGCAAAACTGAAAACCGGAAACAGTTTACTTGCCGAGCGTTTTGAACTCTATATCTGCGGGCTTGAACTGTGCAATGGCTTCACGGAACTGACCGACCCCAAAGAGCAGAGAGCACGCTTTGAAAAAGAGCTGTCTTTCCGCAAAAAGGCGGGAAAGAAGGAATATCCCATGCCTGAAAAATTTCTTGAATCCCTTTCGTTCATGCCGGATGCCTCAGGAAACGCCCTGGGTCTCGACAGGCTCGTCATGCTCTTTGCTGATACCGGAAGAATCGACGATGTGGTGGCATTCACTCCTGAAGAACTCTGACGGCTTCGTAAAAAGTCATTCTGCTGTGTTGCTCTTCATCTTTCGTCATTGCAGCGTACCAATAAGTACGCTTCATTCCTCAAGATTCGCGCACCTTGCATAATGAACTTTTTACTTTGCCGTCAACTTTATAGGCTTCGTAATAAAAAGATTTTAAGAAGCTTTGCTGAAACCTCGATTCAACCTGGGAATATTTCTCGAAACACGCCACCCAAACTGGATATAAATATTACCGGTTAGGGTTGTAACCGGGAACATTTATGCCCAGGAACAAGCCGAAGACAGAAACTATAAAATCAATTATTCTGGGAGTATTTATGTTGACGCCCATCCCGATGGCTGGCCGGTTAAGTCCAGGGATTCGCCAGGGGGATCTCTGCATGCTTAAAATCTTCTTCGTTTCGCGTCGCAAGCGTCAATCCCCCGTGCAGCACGATGGCCGCGATCAGTGAATCCATGGCCGCCATTTTCTTGCCCTGTAACTCCAGATTGCCGACAAGCCGTCCCCATGTCAACATGACCTCTGTGTCGATGGGGAGGATTCGTCCCTGAAATCGATCCAGCAGGTCGTAAGTAAGCCATTCCTGAAGAGTTTCCTTTCGCTGCGAGTCGGGAAGCTTTTGAATGCCCTTTCGGATCTCGCCGATGGTGACAACGCTCAGGTAAACTTGCTCCGGATCGATCCTGTCGATCCATTCAACAACTTTGCCCAAGGGGTTCCGGGCAACCAGTTCGGAAATAACGCAGGTATCCAGAAGGTATTTCACAGGTCAATGTCCGAACGCACAGCGTCCATATTGCGCTTCAGGTCAAGGTCGATGCCTGCCAATGGGGACTGGCGGAAAAATTCGGAGAGGGGTTTTGGGGAAGCCAGCAATTTGCGATAGTCTTTGCATGACAAGACGATTACAGCTTCAACACCCCGTTTTGTTACGAGTTGCGGTCCCTGGGAAAGCGCGCCTTCCACTACTTCGCTGAACTTGTTTTTTGCTTCCTGTAGTTGCCAAATGTGCTTCATAGCGGTATCTCCTGTCTAGTCTGTCTAGATAGTGCCTGAAAGACCAAGGATTGTCAAGAAATATGCATCCCCCCAAAGCGCTGGTTTGGTAATCTGATGAACAAAAGAGGTTGGATTCACATTCTGGAGGCGACTATCGCGGTTTTGATTGTGGCGGGGGTTATGGTGAGTGTCTATTCTGACCAGTCGGCAAGAGAGTTT
>JAUYEO010000115.1 GCA_030689795.1 Desulfobacterales bacterium
GAAGCGCAGAAGCACTTTGGAAATACAGCGGAGATTCTGTCGAAATATAAACCCGGTGAAATCCTTCCCGAATCGGAAGGAATCACAGCGGAAAGGCTTTCAGAAATGATCGGCGCCGTTCGTCTTCAGGAGATATGATGAAAAAAAAGAAAAATCAATCTGACAGAGCTTTCGAAAAGAGTGAATCCATTATTGCAAAGCCGTTTGAGGACACGCCAGAGGAAAAGAGAACCGTCCTCCGGTCGAGGGCAAAGAGGCTTTCGCAGGAGATTGAGAGTAAAGGAAGGGACGAAGAATATTTTGAGGTCCTGGAGTTTCTCCTTGCCCATGAGACCTATGCCATTGAAACCCCATTCATACGGGAAGTTTATCCCATGACCGAAATAACACCTCTGTCCTGTACACCGGCCTTTGTGTTCGGCCTTGTCAATATAAGGGGGCAGATTCTGACGGTCATAGACATGAAGAAATTTTTCGACCTTCCGGAAAGAGGAATTACCAATCTCAACAAGATCATTGTTGTTAGAAAAGACGCCATGGAACTGGGAATTCTTGCCAACGAGATTATCGGCATCCGCAACATACCGGTGAACGGACTTCAACCGCCCCTTTCGACGTTGACCGGCATCCATGCTGAGTATCTCAAGGGGGTTACCGGCGAAAGGCTCATTGTTCTCGATATGGAAAGGTTTCTAACCGACAGGCGACTGATCGTGAATGAAGAGGTGGAGACATGAATTTATGTTCATTGATAAATAAGGAGGGCATATGAAACATCTAAATTTGGGAGCAAAGTTTTTATCAGTGGGGCTCCTCGCAGTGGTAATTCCTATTATCATCATCGGCGTTGTTTCTGTGTATGAATCTTCCCGGAGCATTACCGAGATGGCGAGACAGGGCATGATCGGCATTGCCGAGGGTCTTGTTGACACCATAGGGGTTGGCATGGGTGAGCAACTATGTGCGGTCAAGAATGTTTCCTTCTCAAACAGCGTCATTGCCGCAGCGGAAAAGGTGGCGAAAGAGGGTGTGGCGAAGAGCCAGCAAGAGATGGCCCTTGTCGAAAAAGAACTCATCAAAATAAAAAAATCTGAAGGTGATCGTCTTTCAAGTATCAATCTCGTCGATAAAAACGGAATATTCCTTGTATCTTCAGACATAAAAACGTTTAAAGGCACCAATGTCTCTAAAAGGGAATATTTTATCAAAGCCTTAAATGGTACGCCAAATGTTGGATCAGTCACTATTTCAAGTACAACGGGCAGGATAGTCTGCACAGCTGCTGCCCCGATATACTCCTCAACCGGGAAAGAGATTACCGGTGTTGCCATGATGTCATTAGAGCTTAAATATTTGACCGATATCGTCGATAAAATAAAAACAGGAAAAGCCGGCTATGCCTCCTTGGTTGACAAGAACGGTCTCAGCATTACCCATCCTGTAAAAGAATACGTATTGAAGGCAAATATTTCCCAGTTCAAGGGAATGGAAGCCGTGACAAGGCTGGTCGCTGAGGGTAAATCAGGTATTGCGGAGTATGAGTTCGGGGGCATACCAAAGTTAGCGGCCGTAGCCCATGAACCGGTAACCGGATGGAACATTATCATATCCCTCCCGACCGCAGAACTATACGCTCCTGCGCGTTCTACGCGTAACGTGATCATTGTCATCGGCATGATCTTTCTTCTCCTGGCCTCTGTTCTATTCTATTTTTTTGCCCGGAATCTCACCCGGCCCTTAGTCAATGTCGTGGAAGCGGCCCAGAAAATTGCCGGCGGCGATCTGGCAGTTGAAGTTACATCAGAGGCCCGACAGGATGAAATCGGCTCTCTTGCCCGTGCATTTACCCTCATGATTCATTCTCTTAAGGAAAAGGCGCAGATTGCGGAGAAGATTGCGGCAAGTGATCTTACGGTGAAGGTAACGCCTCTCTCCAATGCAGATACCCTGGGGAATGCCTTCGCAACGATGGTGGAGAAACTGCGAAGTCAGATACAGGGGGTCATAGAAGGTGTCAATGTCCTTGCTTCTGCCGGGAGCGAAATCATGGCTTCCGTATCACAACTGACCTCAGGAGCTGCTGAGACAGCCACGTCGGTGAGTGAGACCACCACAACGGTGGAGGAGGTCAAACAGACGGCGGAGGTGACCAATCAGAAGGCACGGCACGTTTCCGAACTTGGCCAGAAGACGGTAGAGATATCGCAGACGGGTTTGAAATCGATTGAGGATACCGTCAACAGTATGAACCGTATCAGGGAACAAATGGAATCCATTGCGGATATGGTTGTCAGGTTAAGCGAGCAGAGCCAGGCGATTGGAGAAATCATCGCGACGGTGAACGACATTGCGGAGCAGTCGAACCTCCTTGCCGTGAACGCTTCCATTGAAGCGGCGAAGGCAGGTGAACAGGGGAAAGGTTTTGCCGTGGTTGCCCAGGAGATCAGGAGCCTTGCGGCGCAGTCAAAGCAGGCAACGACGCAGGTTCGCAACATTCTCTTTGATGTTCAGAAAGCCATCGGTTCGGCTGTTATGGCAACGGAACGGGGAAGCAAGGCGGTTGAGGAGGGCGTAAAGCTCTCGACCCAGGCAGGTGAATCGATCGATGTCCTGGCGGAGAGCGTCACAGAAGCGACCAATGCCGCGATCCAGATTGCCGCATCAAGCCAGCAGCAGCTCATCGGGATGGACCAGGTCGTTTCGGCGATGGAGAACATCAGAGAATCGAGCCTTCAGATGGCGTCCAGCACAAAGCAGACGGAGAAAGCCGCGCACGATCTCCATAACCTGGGACAGAGACTACAGGAGATTGTGAAGCTTTACAAGGTGTGAAGAAAGAGTTTCGAGTTGCAAGTTGAAAGTTAAAAGTTGAAAGTTGAAACCAGAAACTTTAAACTTCAAACTTCAAACTTTAATCTGAGAGAGGGTTATGAATAAAAAGAATGGAGACTTTCAAAAAAGGCTTTTATCGACCTTCAGGGCGGAGGCAGACGAGCACCTGAAGAATATCACAGCGGGTCTCATTGAGTTGGAAAAAGACCTGGATCCCCAGGTTAAAGCTGGGATCATAGAAACGGTGTTCCGTGAGGCCCATAGCCTGAAAGGCGCTGCCCGGGCAGTCAATCAGACCGACATCGAGACAATCTGTCAATCACTTGAAAGTGTTTTTTCCGCACTGAAACGCCAGGAGATTGATCCGGGTCCTTTTATGTTTGACACCCTGCACCAGACAGTGGACATCCTCAACGAACTGAATCTTTCTTCTCCGGAGGGAGTACGCACGGATAAGGCTAAACTTGCGGGAATAATTGAAAAAATAGCCAAAGTAGAAACGGGTCAGACCGACGTTTTAAGCGGTTTGCCTGAGCATCCGGCAATTCAGGCGGATGATATAGTTCGCCGGCAGGAACGAATGCCTTCCGATACCATTCGCATCTCTGTCGAGAAAATAGATTTGCTCTTAAGACAAGGCGAGGAATTGCTTTCCCTGAAGCTGATGGCTGATCAACATTCAGACGACATACACGATCTGATCAATATGTTCGAGGTATGGCAAAAACAATGGTCAAAGATATATTCGACCATCTGCGAGTTCCGTCGTCTCCAGGAGAGAAATGACAAGCAGGGTAAGAAAAGAAGAAAGGACGATAAGCAGAATTATAAGGTTTTAGAGTTCGGCGATTTGACGCATGACAATATGAAAGTCTTTGAAAGTAAACTGATCGAACTCAGGAGAACCGGCGACCGCCATCGTTACACAACGGCACTGATGGTGGAGAATCTCCTTGAGGAAATGAAGAAGATTCTCATGCTGCCCTTCTCGACATTGCTTGAAGCATTCCCGAAATTTGTACGCGATCTGTCACGTGATCAGGGCAAGGATATTGAACTGGTGATCAGTGGCGAGGGGATCGAGATAGATCGCCGGATATTAGAGGAAATGCGGGTCGTTTTCATTCATCTCCTGAGAAATGCGATTGATCACGGGATTGAAAAACCGGAGGTCAGGTTACGAAACAAAAAGTCACCCCGCGGCAAAATTAAAATCATGGTTACAAGCATGGAAGGCAACAAAGTGGATATCCTTCTTTCTGATGATGGAAACGGCATGGATATGCCGGCATTGAAAGATGCGGCAATAAAGCGCGGTATTATATCATTAGAAGATGCGGCGAAGTTGACCGACCAGGATCTGCCGGCTATCGTCTTCCAGTCAGGCGTTTCTACAAGCCCGGTCATTACGGATATTTCCGGCAGGGGTCTCGGATTGGCCATTGTTCGGGAGAAAATAGAAAAACTTGGCGGGCAGATTGTGCTTGAAACACATCGACACACCGGAACATCATTCAGAATGACCCTGCCCCTGACAATGATAACTTTCAGAGGGCTTCACGTAACGGTTGCAGAACGTGAATTTATCATTTCCACGACCAACGTGGAGAAGGTTGTCAGGGTGAAGCATGAAGAAATCAAAACAGTCGAGAACCGGGATACGCTGTCTCTGAGCGGTATGACTATTCCTCTTTTGAGACTCGCAGATGTTCTTGAACTTACGGAAAAAAACGGAGATCTGCCCATGATGACCGTTCTGATTCTTGAGTCACAGGGGAAACGGGTTGGTTTTATCGTCAATGAGGTCTTAAATGAGCTGGAAGTCCTCATTAAAAGTTTAAGCCAACCGCTCACCCGTGTGCGGAATATCGCCGGTGCGACCATTCTCGGGTCAGGTAAGGTAGTGCCGGTTCTCAATATTTCAGATTTGATGAAATCGGCCGCGAAAGCTGCTGTCTATGGTCCAAAACCAGACAGGCCTGAAGCAAATGGTGAGGTGACCAGAAAATCCGTTCTCGTGGTTGAGGATTCCATTACATCAAGGATGTTATTGAAAAACATTCTGGAAACAGCCGGTTATCTTGTGGTGACGGCCGTTGATGGAATTGACGCGATGACGCTGTTGAAAACAGAGAAATTCGATGTGGTGATATCGGATGTGGACATGCCGAGGATGAACGGTTTTAACCTTACAGAAAAGATTCGGGGGGACAAAAAACTGGCCGAACTCCCTGTTGTGCTCGTTACGGCATTGGAATCCCGTGAAGACAAAGAACGGGGAATCGATGTGGGGGCAAACGCCTATATTGTGAAGAGCAGTTTCGACCAGAGCAATCTGCTGGAAGTGATCAGGAGATTGGTATGAGTTTGAAGTTGAAAGTTTGAAGTTTGAAGTTGAGATATGAGTTAAAAGTTTAAAGTTACAAGTTTAAAGTCAGGAGGTGAGATGGGGACTTTTAAGAACTTTGAGGAAATTGAGGCATGGCAGAAAGCAAGAGAACTAATCAGAGAGATATATGGCGTCTCAAAAAGAGATACTTTTTCAAAAGACTTTGCATTACGTGACCAGATCAGGCGAGCAGGCATTTCAATAATGTCTAACATTGCTGAAGGATTCGAACGAGGGGGAACGAAAGAATTTTTTCAATTTCTTGCAATTGCAAAAGGCTCTGCTGGTGAGGTCAGGACGCATTTCTACATTGCATGCGATCAAGGATATTTAACGAAGGCAGAATTTGACCATCTAATATCACTTTGCCTGGAAGTAAGCCGTATGATTGCTGGATTAATGACTTATCTTCAAAAGACAAAAATAAAGGGGAGTAAATATAAATGCACTTAAAACTTAAAACTTTAAACTCGCAACCTGAAACTTTAAACAGGAGTTATAAATGATCAAGGTTCTCATTGTTGAAGATTCCCAGGTCGTACGCGACTTTCTGACTTACATCCTCTCTTCCGACCCTGCCATCCAGGTCATCGGTAAGGCGGACAACGGCGAGGAAGCCGTTAAGGCAGTCAGAGACAAGAGACCCGACGTTGTGACAATGGATATCAACATGCCGAAGATGGACGGGTTCGAGGCAACGAGAATCATCATGGAAGCGACACCCACTCCGATCGTCATTGTGAGTGCAAGCTGGGACCCCAAAGAGGTGGAAAAGACCTTCCGGGCGATGGAGGCCGGCGCGCTTGCAGCAGTTAGAAAGCCGGTTGGGGTTGCGCATCCGGATTATAAAGACCAGGCCAGAGAACTCATCCAGACGGTAAAACTGATGTCTGAGATAAAAGTGATCAGACGGCAGTCGCGATTAAAACACGGAAAAGGTATTCCCGCAGGGCTGGCCGTTAACGACCTTATCCCCTCAACAACGGATGTGAAAGTCGTTGCCATCGGCGCCTCGACAGGCGGCCCGTCTGTGATAGAAACGATTTTATCGGGGCTGCCAAAAGACTTTCGTGCCCCCCTTCTGATTATCCAGCATATTGCACCGGGGTTTGTTCAGGGTTTTGCGGACTGGCTTGCGAATTCTTGCCGGTTCCCAGTCAGGATTGCCACACAGCATGAATTCCCCCTGCCGGGTCATGCCTATATTGCCCCGGATGGCGTTCATATGGGAATGGATACCGGCGGAAGGATTGTCTTTGAAGGAAGTGAACCTGAAAATGGGCTGCGTCCCTCCGTTTCATACCTGTTTCGTTCAGTCGCAGAGGTTTTTGGAAAAAGCTCGGTAGGCGTGCTCCTCACGGGCATGGGGAAAGACGGGGCTTATGAGTTAAAAATGATGAAAGAGAAAGGCGCCATTACCATTGCGCAGGATAAGGAGAGTTGTGTTGTTTACGGCATGCCGGGTGAAGCTGTGAATTTAAATGCTGCCACATATGTACTTTCGCCACCAAAGATTGCAGAACTTCTTGCGGGGCTGTTAAAGGCAAAAAGGGTCAGGAACGGATAAAATATAAATAAATGGGGAATATTTCGGGGAAAGCCGGATAGGACATTGGAGTGGTAAATATGGATAAAATAAAAGTTCTCATCGCCGAGGACAGCATTACTCAGGCCATGCAATTACAGCGTATCCTTGAAAAGAACGGCTATGATGCAACCATTGTAGCTAATGGAAGCGAGGCTTTACGGTCGATCAGTAAATCCAAACCCCTGATCGTCATCTCCGATATCATGATGCCGGAAATGGATGGCTATGAGCTCTGCCGGCAAATCAAATCAAATGAGTTATACAGGGACATATCTGTGATCCTTCTGACATCTCTCTCTCAGCCGCAGGCGGTTATATGGGCGCTGCAATGCGGCGCCGATAAATTCATCACCAAGCCCTATGATGAAAACAATCTACTTTCAACGATTCAGTACCTGAACAAGAATCACAAAAGTCAAGCTCCCCTCCAAGAAGGTATCGATATCTCATATAGAGGTGAAACATATTCTATTACTTCAACCCGATCACAGATTCTCAACCTTCTTCTTTCCTCATACGAAACGGCTGTTATAAAAAACCTTGAACTGATCGAAACACAGGCTGAATTAAAAAGACTCAATCAAGGCCTCGAAGAAATAGTCGATCAAAGGACAGCAGCCCTTCGTGATGAAATTGCCGAACGCAAGGCGGCAGTGGCAGTTCTGCAGGAAAAGAACGAAGAAATAAAGACCATGTTGCAGCGGCTCTTGCAGGTGGAGAAGCTGGCAACGATGGGGGAACTGGCGTCGAGTATTGCCCACGAACTGAACAATCCCCTGGCCACTGTCAGCTTAAGGGTTGAATTGCTCATCGCTCAGTCAACCGGGGATGATCGGCGCCTGCGGGAGCTGGAAATCATCTGGAAGGAGGTCGAGCGGATGGGCAATCTCGTGAGCAATCTCCTGCAATTCAGCCGCCGGAGTCAACCGCAGATCTCTACGGTGAACGTGTGTGATGAGATCGAAAAGACGCTTGAACTTATTCATTACCACTTACGCAAGCACAATATTGCAGTTGCACGGGAATTCAAACCCGAGGGGCCGCTTATCCATGCAGATCGTCAACAATTGAGACAATTGTTTCTGAACCTGTTCACAAATGCAAGCGATGCCATGCCGGATGGAGGAACGCTTACGATCCGCGTGACCAAGCGTCCCGAAGAAAAACAGATCTGTATCGAGATTGCCGATACGGGTGTGGGCATACCGCCTGAAATTTTACCCAAAGTTCTGGAACCCTTCTATACCACAAAACCGGAAGGAAAAGGCACGGGATTGGGATTGGCTATTTGCAGGCGCATAGCTCAGGGACATGGTGGAACACTCAATATCACAAGCGAGGGGGGTCCCGGAAACGGGACAAGGGTAAGTATCACCCTGCCTTTCTCAAATGGACATAATACAGCATTACTAAAAGACGGCTGACTATGAAAAATGTTGGGGGATATGAAAATGGATCATGATAATCTCAAACTGGGCCGCATAATGATCGTTGATGACGAAGCCGAGCTGATGACAGCCCTTTGTGAAGCGCTCGCCGGTCAGGGATACGAAACGACGGGATTTACCACCGGCGCCGACGCATCGAAGGTTCTTGTGGAACAGGATTACGACCTGCTTCTGACTGATCTGATGATGCCGGAAATGGATGGCATTGCCCTGCTTCAGGCCGGGCTTGAAATTGATCCGAATCTTGTCTGCATCATCATGACCGGGCACGGGACGGTTCAGACGGCTGTGGAGGCTATGAAGAAAGGCGCGTTTGATTATATACTGAAGCCTTTCAAGCTTAATACGCTTATGCCGGTACTCTCACGCGCCATGGAAGTACGCAGTCTGCGGATGGATAATATACAACTTAAAGAGACCGTAGCCATTCATGAACTTGGTAAGGCGATCGCTTTTTCTACCGATTTGAACGCCATCATGAATAAAGTCGCAGATGCCGTCCTTCAGCAATGCGCCTCGGATGAGGTATCCATCATGCTCCCGACCCGTGACGGCAAGGAACTTTATATCGCCGTTGCCCGTGGCGGGCACAGTGAGTACATCGGGGAGCGTGTGACGATGGGGCGTGGTATTGCCGGCTGGGTAGCCAGTAACCGCGAGACCGTGATCATCAATGGAAAGGTTGATGATCCGCGTTTTTCTCCTGTCAATCCACGCACCGATATTCGTGCCGCCGTTTCCATGCCGATGATGGCGGGAGGCAATCTGGTGGGCGTGTTGAATGTCAATGTCACAAAGAGTCATCGCCACATGACGCTGGGACAAGTGAAGGCGCTCAGTATTCTTGTGAGCATCATTTCACCAATCCTGGAAAATACATGGTTGAATATCCGGATGCGCCAGGCTGAAGAAAAATACCGCTCAATCTTCGAAAACTCGACCGAGGGCATCTACCAGACAACTCCGGAAGGTCAGTTCATCACCGCCAATACAGCAATGGCAACAATGTTGGGTTATGATTCTCCCGAAGAGTTAATATCTACCGTGACCGATATTGCCGGTCAGGTCTATGTGAATCCGGAAGATCAGACAAAAATAAGACAGATCATCGAAAACAACGGCCAGGCAAAATCATATGAAACCCAGTTTTACCGGAAGGATGGCAGTGTGACCTGGGTCTCCATGAGCACCCATGCCGTCTGTGATAAAAAAGGGGAACTTCTCAATTATGATGGGATTGTGGAGGATATATCTGAGCGGAAACGTGCAGAGAGGCAGCAGGTCTTAACCAGCAGAATTCTTGAAACGCTGAACCGCTCGAACGATATTCAGAAACTGATCGACGATATCCTCCACCTGTTGAAGGAAAGCACGGGCATCGAGGCCGTCGGGATACGGCTGCGGGAGGGAGAAGATTACCCCTACTATGTGACCAACGGTTTTTCCGACCATTTCGTGGAAGCGGAAAATTATCTTTGCGCACTTGATGACGCCGGTGAGATAATCCGTGATTCAAAGGGGAATCCATATCTCGAATGCATGTGCGGAAACATTCTGTGCGGCCGGACGGACCCTTCCAAGCCCTTTTTCACGGAGGGCGGCAGCTTCTGGACGAACAGCACGACGAAACATCTGGCCGAGAAATCCGAGAAGGAGTATCAGTGCCGCATAAGAAACCGCTGCAACGGCGAGGGGTATGAGTCCGTGGCGCTGATTCCTCTGCAGTCGGGCAGTGAAACCATCGGTCTTCTGCAATTCAACGATTCGCGACGGAATCTCTTCACGCTCGACATGATCCGGTTTCTCGAGGGGATCGGCGCCAGCATCGGCATCGTGGTCACCCGCCGGCGATCCGCGAAAGCGCTTCAGGAAAGCGAGCAGCGGTTCATGAACGTACTATACTCATCCCCGGATGCCGTTCTTCTGATCGATGGCGAGACATTTTATGACTGTAACGAAGCCACTGTTCAAATGCTCGGATACTCCAAACGGGATGAGGTCCTGAAGACTCACCCCTCGGAATTGTCCCCACCCACACAACCCGATGGGAAAAGCTCCTTTGAGAAGGCAAATGAGATGATGAGGACAGCCTTCGAGAGCGGGTTCCACCGGTTCGAATGGGCGCACCGCAGAGCCAACGGAGAAGAATTTCCGGTCGAAGTGTCCCTCACATCCATCGTGCTTCATGGAAAAAACATGCTTTATTGTACATGGCGCGACCTCACCGAGCAAAAGCGGGCGGAGGAATGGCTGCTCAGGGAGCGCAGCATGGTCGATCGTATCATGAAGACCAGTCCCGCAGGCATTACGGTTGTTGACCGTAAGGGGCAAATCGTATTTGCCAATAAACGGGCTGAGGAGATATTTTGTCTCACGAAAAACAAAATCACCCAACGGGGCTATAGCGCTTCCGAATGGCATATCACAGACTTTGACGGGAATCCGTTTCCTGAAGAGCAGTTGCCGTTCACCCAGGTGATGAACGCCGGCAATCCGGTCTATGGGGTCCGTCATGCCATTGAATTGTCCGGCAGGCAGCGGGTGTTCCTCTCGATCAACGGCGCCCCCATTTTTGACGAGTCGGGTCATATTAGTGAAGTGGTTTTCACCATCGACGACATCACACAATACAGGCAAGCTGAAGAAAAAATTATACAGAGCATCAAACTATTAGAAAAAAGTATGGAAGATACGATCAAAGCGATGTCAATGGTTGTGGAAACAAGAGACCCGTACACGGCAGGTCATCAAGGAAAGGTGGCCAGACTTGCCGTCGTCATTGCTGAAAAGTTGAATCTTTCGGAACTGCTGATCAAAGGCATTCTCATGGCAGGGGTAATCCATGACATCGGCAAGATATATATCCCTGCAGAGTTTCTCAGCAAACCCGGCAAGTTATCGGAAACGGAAATGGCATTTGTCAGAACACACTCTCAGAAAGGTTATGATATCATGAAGAATATCGCTTTCCCCTGGCCTGTAGCGAGGGTCATACTGGAACACCATGAAAGAATTGATGGTTCTGGTTATCCTGATGGAAAGTTTAATAACGATATTCTTCTTGAATCAAGGATCATCGCTGTTGCCGACGTAGTTGAAGCCATAGCTTCTCATCGACCGTACCGTCCCGCTCTCGGAATAGATGCTGCCCTGGGAGAAATCGAAAAAAACAAAGGGGTTCTATATGACTCAGATGTAGTGGATGCCTGCCTGATGCTATTCAGAGAAGAAGGTTTTCAACTCGAAGGCACCTGATTTTAAATGATAATCTTCACAGCAAGGCTGAGCTAAAATTTACTGATATTCACAAATCCCCTTCTTGCCGAAGGGTTCGAGTGAAAAATCCGCCTCAGGCGGACAGAAGCTTGCTGTGGGGAATCTTCAATAGATGGATAGCGCCGCTTCAATCTCTTCCGCCGTCATGACGGCTGCAGAAACCGGGTCTTTTGCATCCCTTATAGGCCGCCCTATGACAAGATAATCGGAGCCGTTTTTGATTGCATCGGCGGGAGTTGTTACCCGCTGCTGATCATCTTTTTTGTTCAGACTCCAGGCCGGCCTTATTCCCGGCGTGACTGCAAGAAATTCTTTCCCGAAGGCATTCTTTATCATCTTTGCTTCAAGCCCGGAACAGACAACGCCGGCACACCCGGCATCTTTTGCGGTTTCAGCGCGTTTTAAAACAAGTTTTGTAATGTCAGAGTAGTATTGGTTTTCAAAACCTGCTTTTTTGATATCAAAGGCCGACACGCTCGTTAAGACTGTCACCCCGAGAACACCCGTTTTTCCGGCGCTTCCGGCAACTGCGGCTTTGAGCATCTCTTTTTCTTCTCCGCAGTGAACGGTTGTCAGGTTTACGCCCAGTTCGGCGATGCTTTCCATGGCCCGTCTCACGGTTGTCGGAATATCGTGGAGTTTAAGATCAAGAAAAATGCCGGCTTCGCTCATATCTCTTATCATTTTTACGATTTGCGGGCCGGATCTTATGAAAAGCTCGAGCCCCACCTTGAACATGCCTACATGCTTTGCGAGAAGGCCGATATAATGCTTCGCTTCTCCGGCTGACGGGACATCAAGAGGAAAGATTATATAATCCTTTGCAAGCTTCATATTCAGTCCTCCATAAAGCTATTGCCGGTTTTCATACTGCTGTTTCATCCAATCCATATATTCACCGCTTTTTACCCGTTTCACCCAGTCCCTGTTTTCAATATACCAGTATATGGTCTCCTTGATTCCGGTTTCAAAAGTTTTGGAAGGAGTCCATCCAAGCTCCATTTTCAGCTTTGTAAAATCCATTGCGTATCTCAGGTCATGGCCGGGCCTGTCTTTTACAAAGGTTATCAGGTTTTTCCGGTGGTTTCCGTTTGACCCAGGCACTATTTTGTCGACAAGGTCGCAGATGCTTCTGACAACGTCGATATTCGCTTTTTCGCACCCGCCTCCGATGTTATATGTTTCACCGCGGCGGCCCTTCTTCATTATCGCCCATATTGCGTTGCAGTGATCTTTTACATACAGCCAGTCGCGGACGTTAATGCCTTCTCCGTATATCGGGAGTGGTTTGTTTTCAATGGCGTTTAAAATCATGAGAGGGATCAGTTTTTCGGGAAACTGGCAGGGTCCGTAATTGTTTGAACAGTTCGAGATTGTCACAGGAATGCCGTAGGTAATCGCGTATGATCTTACAAGGTGGTCTGCGGCGGCTTTTGAAGCCGAATAAGGACTGCTTGGATTATATGGTGTGTTTTCGGTAAAGTATCCGGCTTTGCCGAGTGAGCCAAAAACCTCGTCTGTGCTCACATGGTGAAAAAGGGCAAGTCTATGGCTGTGCAGCCTTGCAAGTTCAAGGAGGCAGAATGTGCCTACTATGTTTGTATGTATGAAATCGGCGGGTTTTGCTATTGACCTGTCGACGTGCGTTTCCGCGGCAAAATGGCATATCGTATCTATATCGTACATTTTAAATATCGCCGACATCTCCATAAGATCGCATATGTCTGTTCTGCTGAAATAATATCTGCCCGGGAAGGCTTCTTCGATTCCGGCAAGATTTTCCAGATTTCCGGCATAAGTGAGTTTGTCGACATTTATAATGCGTCCGTCGAAATCTGTTTCAGTTAACAGATACCGGATGAAATTTGACCCGATGAAACCGCAGCCGCCTGTTACAAGAATATTTTTCATATACCAGTAAGTTCCGCCTGTTTAATCAGTTATCAGTAACCATAAACCGTGAACTAATCTCTTCGGATGTATAACACACAATATCTTTCCAATGAATATAAATTTTGACGTCTTCGTAAAAAGGCGTGAAACTCCCTCTTTCTTTTAAATACAAGAAATGTGTTGAATTAATTAAGTTTAAAATGATATGGAACAAAAAAGACCGACTATTTATTGTAAGAACCATGAACAGGAATTTTAGATATGGAATTGAATGAAAAACAGCAGGCTCTTTTACGGATGCTTCCCGGCATAGACCGTATTCTTGAACTTTCAAAGAAAGAACCGGACTTTGAAAATGTTCCGAGATCGGTTCTTCTTCAGTCGGCAAGAAAAATCGTTGAGAGTTTAAGATACGGAATTCTTGCAGGCAATCCGTCTGTTGCAGAAAATGATTTGACAGATTCTCCTGTTTTGGAAAAAATGAAAGATACCGTAAAAAAAATAATGACGCCCAATCTGAAACGCATCATAAATGCAACCGGTGTTGTTGTTCATACGAATTTAGGCCGGTCTGTTCTGGCTGAAGAAGCCGCCGGGAATCTGCTTGCAATTGCGACCGGGTATTCGAATCTCGAGTTCGATCTGGCGACAGGGGAACGAGGTTCAAGATACAGTTGCGTCGAAGAGATTCTGTGCGAAATAAGCGGCGCCGAGGCGGCAATGGTTGTAAATAATAATGCGGCAGCGGTTTTGCTCTGCCTCGACACGATGGCAAGAAACAGAAAGGTCATAGTTTCAAGAGGTGAGCTTGTCGAAATTGGCGGATCGTTTCGGATACCCGATGTCATGGCAAAAAGCGGGGCAATATTAAAAGAGGTCGGAACCACAAACCGGACGCACCTTAAAGATTATATCGGGGCAATTGACGGCGACACGGCCCTTTTGCTGAAAGTCCATACCAGCAACTACAGCGTTGTCGGGTTTACCGCGAGTGTGACACTGAAGGAGCTTGTGGAGCTTGGCTCAAAGCACCAGATTCCTGTTATGGAGGATCTGGGAAGCGGAACCTTCATCGATTTTTCAAAATACGGACTCTTAAAGGAGCCGACGGTCCAGGAATCTGTATCAGACGGAGCAGATGTCATAACCTTCAGCGGAGACAAACTGCTCGGCGGCCCGCAGGCGGGAATAATTGTGGGAAAGAGGGATGTCGTGGACAGCGTTAAGAAAAACCCTCTCACAAGGGCGCTTCGTATCGACAAGCTGACCCTTGCCGCGCTTGAGAGCACACTCAGGATATACAGGGATCCTGAAAAAGCCGTAAAACTTATTCCGACTCTTTTCATGCTGACGACTCCTTTTAATCTGATAAAAAAACGCGCCGATAAACTTTTCAGGCTGCTTGCAAAGATAAACAATCCTGCGCTTTCAATCAATCTTGTCGATATGAGCTCCAAGGCAGGGGGCGGCTCCCTTCCGCTTCTTGATCTTCCCAGCAAGTGCATTGCGGTGAAAATAGAAGGAATCTCGTCGAACACCATTGAAAGAAATATGCGGGAGAACACGCCTCCTGTAATAGGAAGGATAGAAGATGACAGCTTTATCATGGATTTGAGAACGGTTCAGGAAGATGAACTGAATATAATAAAAGACGCTGTTGCCCGCATTTTGAACAGGAATAAATAATGGAAGAAAAAATAAGCCGGAATCATCACGATCTGTTCCAAAGCCGAAGCAGTTCAAAGGAATTTCTGCTGTCAAAAGCCGAACTCAGACCATGGCGTAAAACCGGGAAAATGAAAGAAGACGGGGGAAAGGATGTTTTAAACAAACTCTTTCCCGGTATGCAAAGCGGAGAAGCCTTTATTGAGCATGCCATGAAAATACTTTCTTCATATCTTGCGTTCGGTGTGATTGTTATACGCATCGACAATATGAACGGAAGGGAGGAGTCTCAAAAACCGGACGATATTCAAAAAGTACTTGGCGATACGGCAAAGGCGATAGATGATATCTGCAGAACAGGGAACGGTTTTTGGGGCCGTATCGACCGCTTCCTGTTCGGATGCTGTTTCCCTGATAAAAATGCTTCATCATGCTTGAAGCTTGCCGTTAAATTAAAAAAGAGCCTTGATAATCTGGGAGAAGAGACAGTCACAACCGGGGTTGCAGCTTATCCTGCTTTCAGTTACAGGAAACAGGACATAATCGTAAACGCCGGAAAAGCGCTCGATCATGCCGATTATTTCGGCCCCGGCAGCATTGTAGTCTTCGATGCCGTAAGCCTTAACATAAGCGGAGACAAGCTTTATCAGAACGGCGACATTGAAGGGGCTGTCAAAGAGTTTAAGACGGCTCTTCTCTTCGATCCGGATAATGTGAACGTTCACAACAGCCTTGGAGTCAGTTACGGAGTCCTCGAAGATTTTTCAAAAGCCATCAGGGAGTTCAAGGAATGCATAAGGCTTTCACCGAAAGAGGTAATGCCCCTATATAACGCCGGCCTTATTTATCAGTTGAACGGTAAAAAGGAAAAGGCGCTCAAGCATTTCCAGAAGGCCGGTAAGCTTGGAGAAGAATTGTTTGAAATCGATTTTCAGACAGGAAAGCTTCTTCTTGAACTGGGAAAATCCGAAGAAGGAAGAGAATACCTTGAAAAGGCTTTAAAATTAAAGCCCGAATCAAGCGTTGCGCTCTTTTACCTCGGAGAAAGTTTTGCAGCTGTCGGCATGATGGACGAAGCCGAGGCCGCATATGAGAAGGCAATAAAGATCAATCCGAATGACGCGGCATCATTGTCGTCACTCGGCTGGCTCTATGACCAGAAGGACAAAAACAGTGATGTTTCGCTTGCCTTCTCCCGCCAGAGCGTTGAGATAGCCCCGGATAACGGGCTGTTCAGGCAGAGACTCGGAAGGCTCTATATGAAACGGGATCTTCCTAAAGAAGCGCTCAAGGAGTTTAAAAAAGCGGAGAAACTGAACTGTGAATCATGCCATTATATACAGATGATAGAATCAGGAAAATATAAAGAATGAAAGAGATAATCCGTAACATAATTGAAGAAAGCATTGAGCTGAAAAGAAGATTTATAAAAATCAATACTGATCTGATAATCAATGCCGCAGATAAAATTTCAGATTCCATTGCATCGGGACATAAGCTTTTATTGTTCGGAAACGGCGGCAGCGCAGCAGATGCCCAGCATATTGCCGCCGAATTTATTAACCGGTTCAGGATTGAACGTCCGCCTCTTGCCGCTCTTGCTCTGACGACCGACACTTCGATTTTGACCAGCATAGGGAATGACTACAGCTTCGATGATATATTCTCAAAACAGATTCTTGCTCTCGGAAGAGCGGGTGATGTTGCGATAGGCATAAGCACGAGCGGAAACTCGAAGAATGTTATAAAGGCAATTGAGGCTGCCAAAGATAAAGGGTTGTTTACTATTGGTTTTGCAGGGCGCGGAGGCAGCCTTGCCTCCCTGGCGGATATGGTTTTTGCCGTGGAATCGGATGTAACGGCACGGATACAGGAAGTTCATATAACTCTGGGGCATATAATCTGTGAGCTTGTCGATAGAAATCTGTTCCCCGGCAAATTTTGATGGACTCGTAAAACTCTATTTTTCCTTTTTTGTCATTCCCGCGAAAGCGGGAATCCAGAAATATAAATGAAAACATTTTGGTTCATCCGGTTGATGCGTATATCTCCCTGTTATCAGTAAAACGAGTCCCCCAATGAAAATGATTGATTTCAAATTGTATTCTGCATATTGGCACGGATCAATCTAAACATTGTTCGGCCCTTTGAGGTCGGCCCCGTTTATGGAGTGATTGACAATGCCCAAAGATGTTGGTAATATCTCCAACATGAAAGCCGCTGAACTCATTCGCACACGAATCGCCTACTCTGAGGAGGCCTTTGCGGAGTTAGTATTGTGGCGCCTTCCGAAGCCTATCGAGAGGTCGCTACACGGGTTCAAGTACAGGCTGGCATACATAGTGCGCGGAGAATGCGTTTTGCGCTACGACAACGAAGTTGGGAAAGGCGATCACCGGCATTTCGCTGGAAAGGAAAGTGCTTACGTGTTCACGACGCCGGATCAGTTGATCGCTGACTTCCAGAATGATATTGCGAGGTGGAACCATGAAAACCCTTATTCTTGATGTACAAACGCCTGCTGAGTCGATGGCGGACTTTGCCCGTGCTTGGAAGGCAGGCAAAACCCAAAAGTCCGCGCGCATTAGTTTCGCA
>JAUYEO010000119.1 GCA_030689795.1 Desulfobacterales bacterium
GATTGACAATAGGAGAATTGGCGCTGCTCTTTAATAACCATTTCGGAATAGATTGCGATCTTGAAATTATTCCCATGAAAGGCTGGAAAAGAACGATGTTTTTCAATGACACGGGACTTCCCTGGATTCCGCCTTCACCTAACCTTCCGACCCCGGACTCAGCTGCCGTCTACCCGGGACAGGTAATTCTTGAAGGAACAAATATTTCTGAAGGACGGGGTACAACCCAGCCTTTTGAAATTTTCGGAGCGCCCTTTATCAATACCGGTAAAATCATTTCCGCTTTAGGCTGCAACAGGTTACCGGGTATCATACTCCGTCCGGTTGCTTTTGAGCCGACCTCAAACAAATGGCAGGGAGAACGATGCGAAGGGTTCCAGATCCATATAACCGATCCTGTTAAGTATAAACCATATCTTTCAACCCTTAAAATACTTCATGCCGTATATCTTAATCACAGGAAAGAATTTGGATGGAAAAGCCCTCCCTATGAGTATGAAATTGATAAATATCCTGTTGATCTGATTACAGGAAATCCCTCAATCCGCGCAGCAATTGAAAAGACTGATCAAATCGATGAAATTGAAAAGACATGGCAAACCGAACTTGAGGAATATCTTCATATAAGCAGAAGATATCATCTGTATGTATGATAACAGTCATCTTTGATAGAGCAGCCAATCATGGAAAATAACAAGATATCGTGGAAAAGAATGATGTTTAAAAGCAACAAGGTCTGGCAGGCTTTTGGTCCGGATGAAAAGCCTCTATCTAAAAACGGGAAGGTTCTGATAAAATACAACCCAGATCAGGAATATGAATACTGGGTTAATGAAAACAATCTTGAAGAGATAAGTCCGGGCGCTCCAGGCAAGCCTCAGGGAAGGAAAAAAATTCAGGATAAGTCATCATCTGATAATAGAAAAGGGGTTGTTGAAGAATTCACTTCAGAAAGAGATATACCATCTGATGCAATCTGTATTTATACGGATGGAGCATCATCCGGCAACCCCGGCCCGTCGGGCATAGGCATTTTGTTTCGTTTTGGAGAACACGAAAAGGAGTTGTCAAGACATATAGGAATTGCGACCAACAACATTGCAGAGCTGGAAGCAATAAGAACTGCACTTCTTGAACTAAAAACTACAAAAAAGCCTGTCAGAATTTTCACAGACAGCTCTTATGCCTACGGCGTTCTCACTCTGAACTGGAAAGCAAAAAAAAACCCGGAATTAATAAACAGAATTAAAAAAACAATGACAAGTTTCAGCGATCTGAAACTTGTCAAAATAAAAGGTCATGCAGGCCATGCCGGGAACGAACGGGCAGATTCTCTTGCAACCAGGGCTGTAAAAAATGAACTCGGATAAACAAAAGGCCCTCCTTATAAATCAATATAAAGAACCTTTTATTTTATTATCTTTTTACCCTTTTTTGAGAGATTCTATCTCTTTTTTAAGTTCATCTATTTCATGCTTGTATTTTTCCACCTCGATGGCCGCCGGTCCTGAAGAAATGCTCTCTTTACTCCAGCTCTCTCTCAGTTCATCAAATCCGAGATAAATAGCCAGCCCACCGCCTAATAGAAGCGTCACCGGGATTGTGCCTGAAAGAATCATCAGAAATTCTTCCCACCATAAAACAAGCAAAATCAGACCAATCGCCGATATAATAGCTCCGCCGATTAAAGCTTTCATATAAAATAAACCTCCCTGACAAAGAATGTTTTTTAATCTGATTGGGGCTCTCTACGAAGCCGCAAATTTTGGCAAGCTTAACATGCAATACCGTCCAACTCAAGATTTTCTTTTGTCAATTATCAGTTTTCTTTTATTCTTCCGCACTATAAGTTGTCATAACAACAGCCGGTGCAATTAAGATATTGCAAAATAATGAGGTTTTGATAATCTACTGGGGTCCTTGCAAAAGTATTTTTTCCATCTCTTGATGGGAAGGGATTAAGGGGAGAGGGAAATTTTGAGACTTTTGCACGAGGCTCTACTATGATAAACTTAACATATAATTAACGGATACTGACTGCCGGCATGAATATATTAAAGAACAAAATAAGGAAATGGATCAACCGTATCCTTAAAGATTCACATAATCATTTTACCTGCCACCTCCCGGGAAGTATAAGTTTTTTGTCATCCAATACCCTGAAACTGTTCTTCTCCGGAATTAATATCGATTCCGATCAGCTTAATGCGCTGAAAAATATTCCTGAAAACGCAATTGTTATTTACGCTTCTAAATTTAAAAGCCACTTCGAGTTTTTATTCTCCTATACCCGGTACAGAGAAAACAAACTCCCCTTTCCCGAAATCGGTTTCGATTACAAGGTGTTCATATGGCAGCCTGTCCCGCGCATACTGAGAACATTACTTTCATATGTTGATTATTTTTTTCAGAACAAGTCGTTTCCCGATCCCTATAAAAGCGGCTACATAAAAGAAGAGCTCTTAAACGGAAAATCAGCTTTCCTTTCGCTTGTTGAAGACAAGGCATTTTACAGGCGGTTCGTAAAGTCGGAGACCGACCCTTTATCTTACCTGATAGAATTGCAGAAATCGACCGATAGGCCGGTCTATATTATTCCGCAAATCATGTCTTTCGGTAAAAATCCCATGCGGACGACTCCTTCTTTAACGGACATTATATTCGGAACTCCCGACAATCCGGGCAGATTGAGAAAAATAGCCGTGCTTTTCAAATATCCCGAAAAGATAATTGTTGAAATATCCGAACCGATCAACCTGAAAAAGATCCTCGAATCCGAAGAAATGAAGGAGCGCAGCATAAAATTCCAGTCTCTCGTTATAAGGCGCGATTTACTTCTTCAGTTGAATCGTCACCGCCAGAGCATCATCGGGCCGGTGCTTAAATCGAGGGAGGAGTTGAAAGAAAGCATTTTAACCGGCGCCCGCTTCCAGGAATTTCTTTCAAGTTACTCAAAATCCCGGAACCTGCCTGCCGCTCAAATTCGCAAAGAGGTTAACGGGCATATTGAAGAAATTGCGGCAAATTACAATATCGCCGTCATAAGAGTCCTGGCAGCAATCGTCGGATGGATAACAAACACCATGTTCGACGGCCACACCATTAATACGGAGGGAATGAACAAGGTCAAGAACATGTCCATGAAAGGGCCTTTGATATTAGTCCCGTGTCATAAAAGCCACATCGATTATCTTATTCTTTCATATCTTCTTTATAACAACAACATGCCCTGCCCCCACATAGCCGCAGGAAAGAATCTTTCATTCTGGCCCATGGGCCCTCTGTTCAGATCAGCCGGCGCTTTCTTCATAAGGCGGACTTTCAGAGGCGCCGCTCTCTATTCAAGGGTTTTTGCCGAATATATATATAAGCTTCTCGAAGAAGGCTTTAACATCGAATTTTTCATTGAAGGCGGGAGAAGCAGAACCGGAAAGCTTATCCTGCCGAAGCTCGGACTTCTATCAATTCTTCTTGATGCATATAAAAAGGGGGCCTGCAAAGATATGATAATAGCTCCCATTTTCATAGGATATGACAGGGTTATTGAAGAAGGCTCATACCTTGACGAGCTTGAGGGTGGGCAAAAAGAGCCTGAAAGCTTCTCCCAGGTTATAAAAGCAGGAAAATTCCTGAAGAAACGATACGGAAAAATTTATATCCAGTTTAACGACCCGATCTCTTTGAATGAGCTCTTTGCCGATAAGGATATTCAGATTAAAAGCATGACATCAAAAGAGCAGAACGCCCTTTGCCGGAATCTTGGATACAGAATAATAAATGCCATAAATGATGTTTCAGTTGTTACCCCTTTTTCCCTTACTGCATGTGCAATTTTAAACTGCACAAAAAAAAGATTCACGTATGAGCACATTCTCTCACATGTTGAAACATATATGAAACACCTCTCTTCACAGGGAGCCAAACTTTCTGATACCCTTATATCCGATTATAAACATGCGATAGAGCAGGTTTTCGAGTCATACATACAGAGAAAATTTATTGAACCGGTTTACAAGGGAAAAATCAGCCATATTAATGTACCGGAATTTTCGGCCAGTGCAAACAGGCGCCCTGCGATGGAATATTACAAGAACAACTGCATCTCCTTCTTCATCCCCGCCGCTATCGCCGCGCTTGAAATTCTTAAAATAGAATCTTTCCAGTTTCAGGCTTTCGATCTTCATTCCGGATATGCTTTTCAGCAAAACTTTTTTAAGTACGAGTTTGCTTACAATGTCGACAAAACTCCGGAATACTTTGTCCGTAAAAGCATAAAGGCCTTTATAGACGATTCTGCGCTTGTTCCGCATGAAAGCCTGCCCGGCACATACAATGTTACATCAGTCGGGTTGAAGTCTTTAAAACTTTTTTCCAATTTTTTAAAACCGTATTTTGAATCATATTTTGTAGTACTTAACTTTTTAAAAGAGTCCTCCCAGAAAGGAATTGATGCCAAAGATAGGATTAAAAAAATTCAGGCTCTGGGAAACCGCATGTATAAAATAAATGAAATTGAACGTAATGAAGCACTCTCAAAAGTTAACTATACAAATGCACTCGATTTTTTTGCAAACAAGGGGATCAAAGGCTCTGAAGACACGGATAAAATAGCATTCTACGAAGATGCCGTTCAAAAATACCTGAGCTGTATGCAATAACTTGATTGTATAGGAATTTCCTTTTGGGACGCAGATGAACGCATAAGTTTGGACTGAAGACTGTTAGGCTGTGGACTATTAGCTAACAGCCTACAGCCTGACAGCCTATCTATCTGCGGGTATCGGCGAAAATCTGCGTCCTAATTGATTTATTTCACGAAAGAGCAGTAAAACATGAAAGCCCTGATTCTTGCTGCAGGCCTTGGAACAAGGCTTACCCCGTATACAGATCACACTCCCAAGCCGCTTTTTCCGGTCGGAGGCCGCCCTTTACTCGATATTATAATAAGAAGCCTCGAGGCGGCCGGATGCGAATCGATCATAATAAACACTCACCATCTTCACAATAAAATAGAAGCTTTTTTAAATTTACAGAAATATTCCATACCTGTAACAACGCGCCATGAGTCTGTTATCCTCGGAACAGGCGGCGCCATAAAAAACGCATCCGATTTCTGGAACAACGATCCGTTTATCGTCATAAACAGCGATATTTTTACCGATATAGACCTGCGTAAAGTTTACAGGTTTCATCTTGGCCATAATCATCCTGCAACCCTTGTATTAACCGATTATGAAGAATTCAATAATGTCCTGGTTGGTGTAGACAACTTCATCCTCGGTTTTGAGAATGCCTGTGCCAATCCTCTTCCCTGCACAAATCAGGGAAATATCAAAAGACTTGCCTTTACGGGAATTCAGGTTCTCAACCCTGAAATTCTTGATTTCATTCCGGCGAACTCATTCTCAAACAGCATCGATGTTTACAGGCAAATGATATCCTGCGGGAAAAAACTCCATGCCTTTATGCCGAATAATCACTCATGGAATGATCTGGGAACGCCTGAAAAATACATTAAAACAGTGATAGAGGAAACAGCCCCAAAGGCTTTCATGATTGCCTTTCCGGATTACAAAGACCGGAAAATTAATATGTTCAGACTTAAAGGAGACGGTTCCGACAGAGGATGGTTCCGGCTTGTATCAGGAAAAGATTCTCTCATTATGGCGGATCACGGCATAAGGAAAGAGCTTTCTGTTACGGAAGCCGACTCCTTTATCGCAATCGGTCTCCATTTGCATAACAAAGGACTGCCGGTTCCGAGAATATTTTTTCACGATTCCTTTTCGGGGCTTGTTTTTCTGGAAGACCTGGGAGACACGAATTTTCAAACAGTTATAATGAACACGAAAAGTCAGAGTGATATCATCTCACGGTATAAATCCGTCATTGATCTTCTTATAATGCTATCTCTCACCGGAGGCTCCGGCTTTGATGTTTCATGGACTTATCAGACGCCCTGTTACACCGCAGACCTTATTCTCGAAAAAGAATGCAGATACTTCACTGATGCTTTTCTTAAAGGTTATCTGAATAAAGAGATTGATTTTGACGGATATGAAAACGAATTTAAAATAATTGCATCTCAGGCTTTTGAATACCAGGTTAAGGGATTCATGCACCGGGATATGCAGTCCCGCAATATTATGGTTAAAAACGGTGAAATATATTTTATTGACTTCCAGGGAGGACGCTTAGGTCCTCTTCAGTATGATCTCGCATCTCTTTTAATTGACCCATATGTAGGATTGCCTTCCGGGATCCGTTCGGAACTTGTCGATTATTGCGCCGAAAGGATTTCCTCTGTTGCCGAAATAAATGCAGATAATTTTTGTCGTTGCTTCAAATACTGTTCAATTACAAGAAATCTCCAAATTCTCGGCGCTTTCGGATATCTCGGTAAAGTTAAGGGTAAACAGTTTTTCGTACAATATATTTCGGCGGCTTTAAGAAGCCTGAAGGAAAGCTTTGAGTTGCCTGATGGAAAAGATTTCCCGAAGCTGAAGTCCCTGATTGACAATCTGTTGTAACCTGAATATCTTTCTGGTATTCCATCGCATAAGAATAAATAAAATGGAGGTAATTATGAGCAGAATCAAAGTCATGGTAAACGGAATGCCGGGAAATATGGCTGCAAATATCGCAAGACATGTTTTCAACGACAGCAGGTTTGAGCTTATTCCATTATCCCTTACAGGCCCTGAAATTTCGGAAAAAGAGCACAAAGTCGATTCCATTAACATCCGGCTCGTTCATCCCGGAGAAAGAGAAGAGACTTTAAAAGAATTAAAGAAAAAAGAGGGCCTCTTTATAAGCGTTGACTATACTCATCCTTCTGCTGTAAACACGAACGCTCAGTTCTTATGTGATAATATCCTTCCCTTTGTGATGGGAACAACCGGCGGGGACAGAAAAAAACTGGAAG
>JAUYEO010000124.1 GCA_030689795.1 Desulfobacterales bacterium
TTCTCCTGCTATTACTTTCAGTGAAACCCCGTCAACGGCATATACTTTACCGGTTTTCCTGCGGAAGACACCCCCGTAAACAGGAAAATGTACTTTAAGATTTTTAGTTTCCAGCAGGTATTCAGGCATAAAGATAGCAACTCACTTCATGTTCATTTTCAATACGGAAAGCGGGAGGAGAAACAGTCCCGCACACGGCCATTGCCTCAGGGCACCGGTTCCTGAATCTGCAGCCCCCGGGAAGTTCATGAAGGGCGGGAACCATGCCCTTTATAACATGCAGCTTCGTTTTTCTCTTTCCTTCAAGGCGCGGAATGGATAAAAGAAGCCCTTTTGTATAAGGATGCATCGGCTCTTTAAAAAGCTTATCGACAGGCGCCTTCTCGGCCACTTTTCCGGCATACATTACAAGCACCCTGTCGCTTGTTTCGGCAATAACTCCAAGCGCATGTGTAATAAAAATTATTGCCATGCCGGTTTCATCCTGAAGACTCTTCATAAGATCGAGTATCTGCGCCTGTATTGTCACATCAAGAGCAGTAGTAGGTTCATCGGCTATCAGGATATCGGGTTTGCACGCAAGCGCCATTGCAATCATCACCCTCTGGCGCATGCCTCCCGATATATGATGAGGATATTCCTCCATGCGTTTTTTGGGATCTGAAATACCGACTTTTTGCAGCATCCCTGCCGATTCTTCCCGGATCTCTTTTTCATTCATGCCGGGATAACGAAGCTTGAAAACTTCTCCGATCTGATCGCCTATCCTGTGAACCGGGTTTAATGCCGTCATCGGCTCCTGGAATATCATGGATATCCTGTTTCCACGTATCTCATGCATCTTTTCGGCAGGCAAAGCCGCTATGTCGGTTCCGGCAAAAATGACGCGCCCTCCCTCTATGCGGCCGGATGGCTTGGGAAGAAGCCTCATGATCGAGAGAGCCGTAACGCTTTTTCCGCACCCGGATTCCCCGACAATGCCAAGAACCTCTCCTTTGTTTACCTCAAAGCCGACATCATCAACGGCCCGTATTCTGCCCGCTTCAGTCTCAAATGACGTCACAAGATTTTCAACCCTCAATATGGCATCTTTATTCATGCCTCATTCCTCACGCCTCTGGCCTCATGCCTCTCAATCAATTTTCATCGTTATCGACTTCATCTTATATGTCTCGTCAATGATCGTAACGGGTTTAAACTTTATTTCTTTTTTCATCGCTTCTTTTGTCTCGTTATAAACTTTTTCATCAAACCAGAAAAGCCCTCCCGCCATACTTCCAAAAGGATCAAAAAGGCTCGTTGAATGTTTCGTCCCGGGAATTGCCGGAAATTTCCACCATCTCCAGTAGGCATGGCGTACATAAGGAACCATGAAAGTCGGAACAAAAACCCCCGCATCATCTATTTTTTGCTGGATATTAACTGAGAGCTTTATCCTCTCTTCCTCTTCAAGGGAATTCCGGTATGCATCTATGAGTCTGTCCATTTCAGGATCATCGGTATTTGTTATGTTGTTCGTCTGGGGCTTGTGGGCATTTGCCGAATGGAAGTGTTCCCAGTACTGCGGCCTGAAAGATGTGCTCCAGCCCATCCAGGCCACGTCATGCTTTTTCTCAAGAAATTTCTTGAAAGCGGCTGTCGGATCAAGCTGCTGAAGCCGGAGTTCAATTCCGGCTTTCTTCGCCTCTTCCTTCAAAACAACAAGTCTTGGAGTATGAGTTTCGGAGCCGTAAGTAACCTCAACTGAAAAGCGGTTTTCGCTCTTTTCCCATATGCCGTCGGGACCACGGTTCCAGCCTGCCTTTTTCATATAGTAGTCGACTTTTTCAAGATCAAACCTTCTTGCCCTTATCTTCTCATTTGAATACCTCCCGTAACCGACAAAGCCGTGTTCGAGCCTGAAATAATCGTTTCTTAAAACCTTCTCTATCACTCTCTCCACATTCATCGCGTGGGCAAATGCATATCTTACATTTATATCTTTAAATATCTCCCTGTCCTGATTCAGCCACAATCCCATGGCAGACTGCTGTGTGTCGTTGAAAAACCAGATCTTATGAACATACCCGTTCTCAATTACAGGCGTCTTTGATTTAACATGCCAGTACTCCGGTATCGTGAGGCCGAACTCATCTTCCTTTCCCTTCTTGAAATACTCCCATATCATGTTCATATCACGCACAACCGTGAATATCACCTTCTCCACATTATAACGGTTTTTGAAATACTTAAGTTCATCTCCCCACCAGTCGTTTTTGCGCTTGAAAACAATATGTTTTCCTTTAACAAATTCGCTCATCTGGTAAGGCCCGGTGTTGGGCACAATCTCCCAGTTGTATTTTCTTACAAAACTATCATCCAGCTTTCCGTAATAGTGGCCGGGAGTCGGGTTTATTCCAAGCTTGAGATAAAGATCCGGTTCCGCCTTGGTGGCGACAACAGCAAGCGTATAATCATCATAAACGACAACCTTATCTATCTCCTTCGTGTAATAATCATTGTACCAGGGCGCCACGATATGCTTTGAGCGCATGAACTCAAGCGTGTACGCGAAATCTTTTGCCGTAACAGGCATTCCGTCCGACCAGTGCGCTTTCCTGTTAAGCCTGAAATACATCGTCTTTTTATCTTTCCCGAAAGCCCAGTGGGTTGCAAGTTCAGGAATGATATTTAACGTGTTCGGATGAATTCCTATAAGGGAGAGGTGGTTGTCCAGAATGGCGCTTCTGAAGCTTCCGTTGGAATCCGGGCCGACAAAGCGATATGTCATTGGAAAACTCATTATGGCGGCGTGAAGCGTTCCGCCTCTTTTTGCTTCAGGCGAAGCAAATACGGGATCGGAGTCATTCGTGAGCCATTTTATATCTTTCGGGAGTTCCGGAGCGGTGGCATATGACGGTGCATGCAAAAATAATATTCCGGCAACCAGGGCAAGCTTAAAAACCGTTTTTACAATTATTCTCAACATGTTTACTCTAAACTCCTTGTCCCCGGTTTATGACTCGTACATCGAATTTCGAATATCGAATATCGTACTTAGTTGTTCGTGATTCATGGGTTGTTTTTCGAAGTTCGACGTCCGATATTCTGCTCACGTGCTTTCCACTTGAACCCTCGAATCCTTGAATCCTTGACCCCTTATATTCACTTTTCACCTTTCACTATTCTCTATTCACTTCCTTTTACTTTGTGCCTTTGTGCCTCTGTGGCTTTGACCCTTTTATTCATACGTCGTATACATCTTAGGATCAAACGCCTCCCTTACCGCCTCTCCGATGAATGTAACGGCAATGAGCGTTATTGTCATCGCTCCTATAACGGATGCTCCTATCCACCATGAATCCATGTGTGTCCAGGCCTGCTGCAGAAGTTCGCCCCAGCTCGGCGTGGGTGGAGCAAGGCCGAATCCCAGGTAATCAAGGGATGTAAGGGCCACGATACCGCCCGAAACGGCAAAAGGCGCGTAAGTTACTATCACGGATATCGTATTCGGAATGATGTGCCTGAAAATAATCCGGCTGTCCGAAGCGCCGAGCGCCTTTGCCGCAAGAACATATTCCCTTGCCTTCTCCTTGTATGTCACTGTCCGTATGATCCAGGTCATCCCTATCCACCCGAAAAAAGCCATTATAAGTATAAGAGTAATAAAGCCCGGCACAACAATTGAAGATATGATTATGATCACATATAGAAACGGAACATTCGACCAGATTTCAATTATCCGCTGGAAAAAAAGATCGAACTTTCCCCCGAAATAACCCATTGCGCTTCCGATGCTTATACCTATGCCGAAGTCAAAGAGAAGCAGAAGAAGAGAAAAAACTATGGCAATCCTGAATCCGTAAACAAGGCGGGCAAGAATATCCCTGCCGACATTGTCGGTGCCCATGTAATGCTTTTCTGCGAATGAAGGCGGAAACGGAGGGAACCTGTCTTCCCTGAGGTCATTCTCGTAAGCATTATACGGAACCGGAGGCATGAGAACCCAGCGTCCTTTTCCTTCTTGCTTAAAACGCTTCTGAAGCTGCCGGTAGTTTGTTTCATAATCATAATCAAGACCGAATGTTTTACCAGGATTCATGCTTCCATAGACCGGAAAATAGTATCTTCCATCATGGCAGACAATAAGAGCCCTGCTGTTTACAAGCGCTTCGGCAAAAAGAGAGGCAAGAATCATCAGGGTCAGAATTATAAAGGAGTAGTATCCCCGCCTTATCGATCTGAAGCGTTTGATTTTTTTTATGGTAAGAGGATTCAGACGCATATTTTTCACTCGAACTTAACCCGCGGATCGACAATTGCAACGCATATGTCGGAAAGAATATTTCCTATAAGGAGCAGAAGAGACGAAATGACAAGTATTCCGAGAACAACGGGATAATCGCGTTCGATAATCGCTTCATATCCCAGAAGCCCCATTCCGTTTATATTGAAAACCTTCTCGATCAAAAAAGAGCCCATCAGAATAATCGAAATGTTATTCCCGAAATGGGTTGCAACCGGGATAAGGCTGTTTCTTAAAGCATGCCGGAAAACAGCCTTTTTAAATGGAAGGCCTTTTGCGATTGCGGTACGGACATAATCCGAAGAGAGATTGTCGAGAAGCGTGTTTTTCATCAAAAAGGTCATGACTGAAAACGAACCGACCATGTAGGCTGCAAGAGGAAGAGCCGTATGCCACAGGATATCCGCTGTTTTATGAAAGAGATTGAAATTTTCAAAGTCCTCGCTTATCATTCCACCCAGCGGGAATATGTCCCATCGTGAGGAAAAAAGAATTAACAGCAGAACCCCTATCACCCATCCGGGAACAGCATAACCGGTAAAGACTATGACAGATGTTGTATTATCGAAAGAGCTTTTATGTTTTATGGCTTTTATGATCCCAAGAGGTATGCATATTCCGTAGACGAGTGTCATTGTTATTATACCGAAATAGAGGGATATGGGAATCCGTTCTTTTATCATGCCCCAGACAGGATCATAATAGCGGGTCGATACCCCCAGATCGCCTTTAAGAACCTTTCCCATCCACAGAAAATAGCTGGTTAAAACCGGTTTGTCGAAACCGTAATATTTTTTCAGCTCTTCGATCTGCTCTTCAGAGAGGGGCTGGTTCTGATCCCGCGAAGATGGTCTTGCTCCGCTTTTTCCGTCCATGCTCTGCATCTGCTGGGCCTGGGCTATCATGCGCTCAATGGGTCCTCCCGGCACGAACCTCGTAATTACAAAAACCATGACGGTGATTCCCAGAAAGGTGGGCAGGATCAATAAAAGGCGTCTTAAAATGTATGTCGTCATTTTATGATGTTATTCTCCGGGGGCTTACTATATTAAAAAATTTCCTTTTTCTCCTATTATCTGAAAAGCTTTTATATCTCAAGCCAAAAAGGGAAGGGTTCAAGGAGTCAAGTGGTTGAGGAGTCAAGTGGCAGGGAACACGAATTGCCATTGACACGATTTATAAATTATTGTTAACAGTCACATTAATATGTCGGCACAAACCAGGAACCTGAAACCAGAGACTAGGAATTTAATACATGTTCAATTCAGAAAACAATACACCGGCGGCGGAACTTGACGAAAGAATAAAATATTTCCAGATTCACCTCATCAAAAACAATATTGACGGCGCGCTCATAATTCAAAACACAGACCTTTTCTACTTTGCCGGAACCATTCAGCAGGCGCATCTTTACATTCCGGCAGACGGTGAGCCTCTCCTGATGGTCCGTAAAAGTTACGAGCGTGCACTGGAAGAATCGAACATCAAAAGGATAATCCCTTTTTCAAGTCCTAAACAGATACCGGGTCTTTTGCGGGAAAACGGATACAATATACCCGGAGTTCTTGGCCTTGAGACTGATGTAATGCCTATAAATTTTTATTTTACCTTACGTGAATGTTTTGAGAATTCAAAACTCATGGACGTATCCCATTTCATACGCCTTGTACGGTCGATAAAATCAGTTTACGAAATTGAAATCATCAAAAAGGCGGCTTTCTTTTCCGATATGGTTGCTGAGAAAGCAAAAGAGCATCTTGAGGAAGGCATCACTGAAATCGAATTTGCCGGGAAAGTCGAAGCGGAAGCCCGCAAACTGGGTCATCAGGGCATTATAAGGATGAGGCTCTGGGGAAGCGAACTGTTTTACGGTCACATCATGGCCGGCCCATCCGCAGCCATTCCGAGTTTCCTCTCATCTCCGACAGGAGGCCTCGGCGTCGGGCAGGCTGTTGCCCAAGGGCCGGGTTTTATGGCCATTAAGAAGCATCAGCCCGTTCTTGTCGATTATGTCTTTGCCTGGATGGGATATCTTTCAGACAACACACGGATTTTTTCAATAGGGGATCTTCCGGATGAACTCATAAAAGCTCACAGGGCAATGCTCGATATTCATGCCATGATCAAAAAGGAAGCAAGGCCGGGTGTAAAGGCAGGCGATCTTTATGAAATGGCAACAGAGATGGCAGAGCGCCTCGGATATGGTGAATATTTCATGGGAGTCGGCGATCAGAAGATACGTTTTGTGGGACATGGAATCGGGCTTGAACTGGATGAATACCCCTTCATTGCAAAAGGCCAGAAAATGGCCCTGGAGGAAGGGATGTCAATAGCCATCGAACCCAAGCTCGTTTTTCCGGGCAAGGGAGTAGTCGGGATTGAAAACACCCATGTTGTCGGAAAAGACGGACTCATTCAGCTGACCCTCGCAGATGAACAGATAATAATAGTTTAACTATTTTAGTTCATGGTTGCCGCATGTCCGCCATCCCCTTCATACGGCAGCGGCGGAGTTTTCCATTTTGCAACCGGTTCCCCCCGATTAAGCCTTGACCTGAATGAATCCGTTGCCATCACCATAAAAGGTTTTACCCTGTCAAGTCCGAGATCCCGTATATTCTGAGCCATCCTGTGATTTGAAGTACCCGCTTCAAGCTCAAAATTTTTTACAGATGAAAGCCTGTATTTCGCGTCTACATTTACGATTGTCTTTAAGATAGAATCATTCAGGTTTGAATATGTGGCAAGATCAAATCCGCTCACTTTGATTCCTGCGCCTGTTTTACATCTGACAGAAAGAATTGATTCGTTCGTCTCAGGATCAAAAACACCAAACTCAAAGCGGTCAGGGGCAAGCGCCGAAGATATCTTCGTTACAAATTTCGGATATCCCCATATCTCTCTTCCGGCAGCACGGGCGGCCGGAGTGGTAACCGGCATCTCAAGAACATATGCTCCGATATTATTCTTTTTCATTCCCGATCTTGTCAAAAAGGCCGGAAGATAAAAAAAGGGCTTTTTCAGGATTTCAGGATGCACGACT
>JAUYEO010000126.1 GCA_030689795.1 Desulfobacterales bacterium
GGTTTTACGATATAGCTGTTTACACCGGCTTTGACCGCCTCAATAATATTCTCCTTTTGAGCCTCAGCCGTAACCATCACAAAGGGTATGCCCTTCAATTGTTCATCAGCCCGTACCTTGCCCAACAACTCTATTCCCGGCATTTCGGGCATATTCCAGTCACACATTATAAGATCGAATTTGTCATTCTGGAGCATCTTTAAAGCGCTTTTACCATCTTCGGCTTCAATGATATTGGTAAACCCGATCTGCTTTAAGATGTTTTTTATAATTCTTCTCATCGTGGCAAAATCGTCAACAACAAGAACCTTCATCTTTAAATCCATAATCTTTCAACCTCCATATATCATATATTGTAACTACTCAGGTTAATAGGGGCAAAGGCACAGAGGCACAAAGTTGTCTTGCCTATTTGCTGCTTAACCTCCTGATTAAACTGCTAAGCATTCGTTCTATTTCTCGGCTTAATTCATATAGCTTAAAGCTTATATACTTCAGTAACTAAAGTCATTGATTTTTGCCAGACTTGCAGATCTCTATATGTTTTCATTTTCCTTTGTACCTCTGTGCCTTTGCCCCTCTGTGCCTACCTGAATATTCCTTACATATTTGCCAGAAGGTTATCGATATCCGACTGGTCGAGGCCTTGACCAGCCTTCTGTGGGCCTGCCAGCGCAAACACCTTTTCATTTACTACCCGCTGTAATTCCTCAGAGGAAATATCAGGATTCTTCCCCTTTTCGGAAAGTTTTACTCCGAAACTGACTACCATCTTTTTCAGCTTTTCCTCCACTTGATGTACAAGAGTCATAATTTTTTTGATCCGTTGACCGGTTAAGTCCTGGAAACTCATCTGAACAAAGATATCGGATATCAATGCCGTATTATTATGTTCAACTGCTTCAATGTAATCGAGCAGAGGCCTCATCGTTTCAAGCGTTCCCGCATCAACCTCGACCTCAATAAAATCCATCTTCTTCCCCGGCACTCTCAGCTTCCCGGATTTCAGACAGGCAATAGTCTCTTCCATTTTCTTTGTCTGTTCCTGCAGCAAATCCAGGTTATCCATGATCTTGTTGGCGGCATTTTCGGTAGTTTCAATAATACCTTCAAGCTGGTCGGCCGCTTCTGGAATATATTTTGTTGCCAGATCATTCAGTTCGGGATGAATTTTAGTCTTTATATCCCGCCTGAAATCAATCACCAGTAAAGCCAGTTCCTTGACCGACCCGGTCATTTCATAAGCAATCTCCTTGAAAAATTGCTCGTCTTCATAAAGGTTGCTCGATGTCACTTGTTTCATAAAACGGACTACTTCCCCTATCTCAGCTTCTGAAAGCTTTCCGTTGACAATATTGATGATTTTCTCCTGCAACCGTCCTGACATTTTATCCTATTCTCCTTTGCTCTCCGGCAACCATACTCAGCACCGTCACCCCTATATTATTCAACGGAACCACCTTTTCAGCGGCGCCGATTTTGATGGCTTCCTTCGGCATGCCGAAAACGACACAACTCTTTTCGTCCTGCGCCACGGTTCGCGCCCCGGCTTCTCTCATTTTCAACAACCCCTTGGCGCCGTCCGCCCCCATCCCCGTCAGGATCACGCCGGCTGCATTGCTGCCGGCATATTCGGCTACGGAAGAGAACAGAACATCGGCGGACGGACGTTGATGATGCACCAGCGGGCCGGTTTTAACCTGGACATAATATCTGGCGCCGCTCTTTCTCAACAACATATGATAATTCCCCGGCGCAATCAGCGCCATTCCGTTTACAAGCGAATCGCCGTCACTTGCCTCCTTTACGGTAATTGCGCTCAGCTGATTCAACCTTTCGGCAAATGCCGTCGTAAAATGCGCCGGCATGTGCTGAACTACAAGAATTCCGGGGGCATTCGGCGGCATCTCCGTCAGCACAACTTTCAAAGCTTCCGTTCCTCCTGTCGAAGCGCCGATTGCAATTATCTTGTTGGTCGTTTCACCCAGGGCTTTCGTCGTCTTCTTTTCCGGTATGTTCCCTTCGGTATCGGCAGCTCCGGTGGCTTTCACCTTGATTCCCGCCACGGCCCTGATCTTGTCGATCAACTGCACGCTCATCTCTCCTACGGAATAGGCGCTTGAAGGCTTTGACATCACCTCAAGCGCTCCGATGGATAAAGCCTCCATGGCCATTTTTCCGCCCTTTTGCGTCAGTGAACTGACGATGATCACAGGAAGCGGGTAATAGCGCATTAACTTTCTTAAAAAAGTAATTCCGTCCATTCTCGGCATTTCTATATCGAGCGTTATCACATCGGGATTTAATTTCGCAATTTTATCCCTCGCTACATAAGGATCGGGCGCCGTGCCGACTACTTCGATATCCGGTTCCCTGGAAAGCTCTTCTGTGAATACTTTTCTGACCACGGCCGAATCATCGACAATCAATACCCTTATTTTTTTCCCCATCCAATAACCTGCCTTTTATTCGTACTTCGAATTTCAATATTCTATATTCGGGCTTCAACGTTTGACGTTCAGCTTTTTCACTTGAACCCTCGAACCCTTGGCCCCTTGAATCCTTTATTCTATATTCGATGTCCGCCTCATGCCTATCAGTCTACAGCCTACAGTCTATCAGCCTGTTTTTTTTATAACTATTCCGGCCGCTATATGGCTGTGCTCCGTTTCAATGAGAATGGCTCCTTTATTAAAGCCGTCAAGCTGACCGGCCGACAGGTCGCTTTCATTAATCAATTGGGGAATGCCGATCCGGAGGTCGCCTTTCCTGTCGAATTGCGACAACATATGCCCGGTAATCATGTTCAGGGCCTCTTTGACCGTATCCCTTTCCTGTTTTACGTCTATTCCTTTTTCAGCAATGCCCAAAAAATTGGCGGTCATCTCCCTTGCGACTCCTGCCGGTATCAACAGGTATGAATAACCCGACGAGGAACCGGTAAAATTAATGGTTGCTCCTACCAACGGCAGTTTGTTTGAAAACCATTCCCGCAGGGCAAGCCCTTTCTCATTGACCTGAACGGGCAGAAAGAACATCTTATTCATCACATCAGAAATCGCCTGCCGCATCGCTTTCATCATCTCCACTGACATCACGAACCTCCTCTCCCATCAAGCTGCGCAACATGTTTTTTATATCCTCCGGGAAAAACGGTTTTTTGATATATTTGCTTGCTCCCAGCCTAATCGATTCCTCGACTATTTTTTCACTTCCTTCAGTTGTTACCATTACCACCGGAATCGAGCTGAGCAGTTCGTTTTTTTTCATCTCGGCTATAAGTTCCAGACCGTTCATATTTGGCATATTTATATCGGATAAAACGATATCGACCCATTTATTTGAAAGCAGCTCCAAAGCTTCCCTGCCGTCTCCCGCCTCAAAATACTCACCGACATTAAAGCCGGATACTTTAATGATCCTTTTTATAACCGCACGCATTGACGAGGAATCGTCAACGATCAGAACATTAAATGCCATTTTCAGCGCCCTCCCGACATATTAATCAGTTCCTCAACAGCTTTGCTCTTTTCCCAGAAATCGGCAATGGTTTTCTGCAAATCGACATCCGTAAAATTCAACCTGTCCATAACTTCCTGGTAATACCTGTAAGCGAGTCCGTCCGCCCCTCCTCCGATTCCTACCATCATGCATATGGTATCAGCCAGATAAATAATCGAAATCGAAAGATCATCCCCGATCAATATCTTCAGTGGATCATGATGGTTCCTGATAATAGACACCATTTCAGGGCTGAAGCGCCATTTTTCGACAACCATGGCGCCTAATTCGGCATGATCAATCCCCAGTATCTTCTTTTCAGCCTCAAGAAATGTCAGTCCGTCGTTTTGCACGCTTAATATGATTTTTTTAAAAGCATCTTTGATGTGAGTGCCTAATATCACCTTGCCTATATCTTTCAACAGCGCCGATGTGAACAAACATGGTATATTATCAAGATGTCGTTTTTCCGCCAGACTCTGGGCAATGAGCGCCGAGGAAACCGAATATTTCCAAAGCTCACCTTCATTCAGATCATAACCTCCCTGTGCGGCGGTTAAATTTTTTGAAAAGTGCCCCATCATCACGGCGTTGGCTATAGTATTCAATCCCAGGTAGGCGACCGCCTGTTTGATGGATTCGACTTTTGTTCTCAAACCGTAGTAAGCTGAATTGCATATTCTGAGAAGATTCGCGGTCATAGCCTGATCATACTTGATAACATCGACTATCTCCGTCAGAGAACTGTCAGGGTTGGAGATGATCTCCATAAGCCTGTTGCCTGTAATGGAAACAGGACTCAGAGAATCGATTTTTTGGATGATTTTATCTAAATCCATGGAATTTTCCTCAATTCATTGCCGGATATCTTCATCAGGGCTTCGCCGGTTTTTACTTCAAGCTTTAATGTCCGGTTGACAGTTCCTCCAACTTCTTCGAAATCAATCGTGATATTATTTTTCCAGAACATTTTCCTGAGTACAGTATGGTTACGATTACCTATATTAAACAACCCGCCCTGATCAAGAATCTGGGCGCCGCCGAGGACCATGACTTTAAGGCGGTTTTTTACGGCCCCGTACTTGTAGGTCTCTTTAAAAAGAAGCGGTATGCCGGTGTCGCCGAACATGAAAGGATTCTTTCCGGCTTTCACCGGATCAAGGCTCGATTCCGGCAGCATGTAATGAAGCACTCCGCCCACTTTTACAAACGGATCGTATATAGCCAACCCGATGCAGGAACCAAGGGCGTATGTAACGATAACCGCTTCCGGATTATTGCTTACTTTCATATCTCCGACACCGACTACAAGATCCATTATGATTCCCTCGATACCATCTGAAATATGCTTCCTATATCAAGGATGAGTCCGACCCTGCCGTCTCCCATTATCACCGAACCGGCCACCCCCTTGATCCCTTTAAGCCATCCACCCAGACTTTTAATGACGACTTCCTCCTGGCCGATCAGCTCATCCACAAGCAGGCATATTTTCTTTTCCTGATTTTCAACAACCACGACCAGTTTTTCCCACGGCGCGACCCTGGTTTGATCCGAAGAACCGCACCCGTTTAACCCGAAAAGCCGGTCAAGACGTATCAGGGGTATCAGAGTGTTCCTGACCTTGATCATTTCACCTTCACCCTTTACGGTAAAATACTCATTTCCCTTTGGCTTGAAGGATTCCTGAATATTCAATGTGGGAATAATATATCTTTCATCCGCCACTTTAACAATCATTCCGTCCACGATGGCCAGGGTAAGCGGCAGCCGGAGGAAAAAGGTAGACCCTTTATCCGTAACGGACCTCACTTCGATCGTTCCCCTTAACTTTTCAACTTTACTTTTTACAACGTCTGTACCGACGCCTCTTCCGGATATTTCCGTAACCTTTTCAGCGGTCGAAAAACCGGGATGAAAAATCAGGTTGTCAATTTCAGCATCCGACAATTTATCTTCCTGTCTGATCAGGCCGGTTAAGACCGCCTTCTTAAGGATTTTTTCCCTGTTCAACCCCCGGCCGTCATCCATGATTTCGATAACGATATTGCCACTCCTGTGATATGCCTTCAAATAGATGGTTCCCTGTCTCGGTTTGTTCTTCGCCTCTCTTTCATCCGGAAGTTCCAGGCCGTGGTCTATCGAGTTTCGAATCATATGAACCATCGGTTCATAAATTTCTTCCATTATATTTCTGTCTATCTCGGTATCTTCACCGGACAGGACAAGTTGTATATCCTTGCCCGCTTTCTTAGCGAGGTCCCGCACAAGCCGAAGCATCTTTTGAAAGGTATTTTTTATCGGCACCATCCTCATGGACATGGCAATATCTTGCAGGCCGGTAGTTATGAGATTAAGTTGTTTGGTGATCTGATCGAGCTTTCTGTCCCTGCTGTTTAAAACCACCTCATGTTGCCTGAGCATTGATTGTGCAATAGCCAGTTCACCGACCATGTCAACGATACTATCCAGCTTTTTGGTGTCCACCTTCACCTGGAGCATATCCGCGGCGCCGTCGGTCCGTTTCTGTTCCCTGAGTGTGGAAACGACGGCCCTGGCTTTTAATTTATCCTGCTCAACAAGTATCTCGCCGATTTTCTTATCGGGTTCTTTCTGCTGAATATCCAGGGCTGCTTTTATATCCGCTTCACTTACCGTACCCTTTGCTATCAGCATTTCACCTAATAGTTTTTTGTTCTCTGCCTGAATAGGTGAGATAAGCTGTTCAATT
>JAUYEO010000148.1 GCA_030689795.1 Desulfobacterales bacterium
TTTGAGATTTTTGGGAAATAGATTTTTAAGGAACTGAGCGTTAAAAATCACAAGCTGTTTGAGGGCTTTAGCCCGAGTTCTTGTGATTTAGCGAAGTCATTTAAAAATCCCCAAAAAGCTCATTAAGTGAGCATATTTCGACTTGTTACGAGTTCATTAAACTTTGCACAAATAGAGATAAAAATAATGGGTGACTTTACAAGACCTGATCCTGATAATCAGTACGTGTTTCCTATTGCAAAACCGGGTTTTTACTTTATAATTGCGGCGGCTTTTGCAACAGCAGTTTTTGCCTTGGTCGGCGCTGCTCCAATTGCGCTTACCGGCCTTGCAGTCACTTTTTTTATCTGCTGGTTTTTCAGAGATCCGGACAGGGTTGTGCCGATGTATGAAGGAGCTGTTGTTTCACCGGCGGACGGAAGGGTGATTATTGTTGCGCCTGTGAATGAAAGCCCTTTTGTTGTGGGAAACTGCATAAAGATAAGCATTTTCATGTCCGTGTTTAATGTCCACGTAAACCGCATTCCCCACGAAGGAAAGGTGAAAGGGATACGCTATTTTCCGGGCAAATTTTTTTCCGCAAATCTTGATAAAGCATCGAAAGAAAATGAGTATAATGCGGTTTTAATTGAAACGGATAAAGGGAACGCCGTTTGCATGGTACAGATAGCCGGCCTTATTGCGAGGCGGATAATATGCAGGCTGAAGGAAGGAGATTTTGTGAGAAGGGGTGAACGATTCGGCATGATCTGTTTCGGATCACGCCTTGACGTCTATCTCCCTGCCGATGCTAAAATTTCCGTTACGGTTGGAAACAGGGTTAAAGCAGGTTCAAGCATTCTGGGTTATATTTAATGAGAAAACAGAAGAGATTCGAAAAGTATAAGCTTAATAAAGGGATATATATTTTGCCTAATATATTCACGACCCTTAACCTCTTCTGCGGGTTTTATGCGATTATATCCGCGATCGAAGAAAAATATTCTGCCGCCGCCGTTTCTGTTATAATTGCTATTGTGTTTGACATACTGGACGGAAAGATTGCCAGAGCCACAAAGACCACAAGCAGATTCGGCGTTGAATATGACTCCCTTGCGGATCTTGTTTCTTTTGGAGTTGCGCCCGGATTAATGATGTATCTCTGGGCTCTTAAGCCTTACGGAAGACTCGGATGGCTTGCCGCCTTCCTGTTCATGGCCTGCGGCGCTCTCAGGCTGGCCCGTTTCAATACACAGGCCGGCTCGGTTCCCAGCGATTACTTTGTCGGTCTTCCCATACCTGCCGGAGCCGGTATGAACGCCGCTACACTGCTGTTATTCGGCAGATTTGATATGGGCGGAGAGGCTAACCCGGTTGTGATACTTGTAATGCTTTATGTCCTCTCTTTTTTGATGGTAAGCCCGATAAAGTATAACAGTTTCAAGAAGCCTGAATTTTTCCGGCGCATAAATTTCCATATGCTGGTTACTGCGCTTCTTGTACTGATTTTTATTGCGGCACAGCCGTCAATAGCCCTTTTTATCCTTGGCTTTGCATATGTATTTTCGGGACCTCTGACAACCCTGCGATATTACAGAAGCATGAAAAATAAAAAACCTGAAATCCGCGAAAATGACGAGCGCGGTTCGAACACGGTATAATCACTCATAAAACTTTAAGAAAAGAGAGGCCCTGTTTGTATGGCTATGGGCTGAGGAATTTTATTATCGGCTATTTACGAGGTTATCAGATATAATGACGAAGGAATATAAAATTGCCGTGATATCCGGCGACGGCACCGGGCCTGAAGTTATTGCCGAAGGGATTAAAGCGCTTGATGCAGTTTCGGGCAGAT